>CAVFUJ010000005.1:34611-50079 GCA_963625795.1 Anaerovoracaceae bacterium | reverse complement strand
TCCGTACTGTGTGGGATCTTCGACGGTAGTAAGTGCAATCGTTGCGGATGCACCGTGTTCGATGTGATCTCTTATCTCCTTTCCCACATCGATATCGATGAACACATCTCCGTTCACTGCGATGAAAACATCATCCAATCTGTCTTCCAATAATTTCACGGCACCCGCAGTACCCATCGGCGTGTCTTCGTATGAATATGAAATTTTAATTCCCTGTGCGGAACCGTCTCCGATTGCCGACGCCATGTATTCGGACCTGTATCCGCATGCGAGAATAACGTCCGTTATTCCTTCCCTGGCTATTGATTCTATGAAATAACCCAGACAGGGCATATCCAGCACCGGGAGAATGGGCTTCGGACGGCTGTCCGTCAGAGGTCTGAGCCTCGTTCCCTTACCGCCGACCATTATCACTGCCTGGCGCACATCGCGTACATCTGTCATTCTGTCACCCTCACTACGTTGATTCCTTCGGGAACACCCAATGATTTTGCCACAGGGGCGCATTTCGTTCTGAGTATGAACGCCTTCGGTATGTCTGTCTTCTGATCCGATAAAGATTCATAATTCGCCATACCTTTGCATATGATCAAATCCGATTTTCCGAGCTCTTCTTTGAGATCGCTGCCTGCTTTCGACAATACGGCGCCGATTGCGAATACGCCCGTGGAAATAATGCGGTCCATTTCTTTATCGAGACCTATGCGTACCGCATCTTCCATAGTGACATCGTTGAGAATTCTTTCGCCTCTTACGACACCTACGACACGCACACCCATTCTGCGGATTTCCCTTATGAGCATTTTGTCGAACTGGGATTCACCGCAGTTATCAAAGAAATACAGTACCGAACGTGCCTTCGAAAGCATTTCTTTCAGACGTTCCGTATCGTCTGAACCGATTCCCTGGGACAGAAGATCGTTAAACACATTACGGAATTCCTCGGGAGACGATAACGAAACACCGAAATCCATGATGTTTCCGATAACGGCGACTCTGACTGCAGCGGCAAATCTGTCCTCGGATGATTCTACATATTCCTCAACACGGCCGAGATATTCGCCCGCGATACGGTCCGCATCCTCCTTCATCTTCACGTAAGGATCCTTTCCCATAACATCGTAAGCGGCTCTGTGAACTTCCGTTGCAACCTCGGCGGAATTTCTTCCTTCTCTGTATCCGTCGGCATACGCTTTCAGTGCAGCGCCTACGGCTTCGAATTCACATCCGTTTTCCAACAGCTTCGCCTGGAATAACACCCTCCTCATCAGGCACGGGACGCAATCAGGTGTAATCTTCATACCCGAGGATATGACAGCATTGATAATAAGCCTCACCGACAGAGAAGAACGATGATAACAATAATATGGGGTCGCCCCGTTATTGCGGACATATGCCGGCGATGACACAGAACTCCGACGACACGGTGCGCATGAAATCCGAACGTTTCATACGCACATTGGAAGGGCTGCTGTCCGACGGATATCCTTCTTTCGCGAATGCGAAAAAAATCTGTTTTGTGGATCCGGATGTTACGGCATCCGCGGCGATGATTCTCAGCGAATATGCCAACGACTGCGGAAAGATTCCCGTTCCTCTGATTAAAGGCGCAAATATCCCCGAGTGGGTGGACGGTGAAACATGCGCCGTTGTCGCTTCGTATTATAACGATACAGAAACAGTCAGATGTCTTGAGGAACTGATGAAAAGAAATGCGAAGATTGTCTGTATTTCGGTAAGAGGCGAAGCCTCTCAGTTCTGCGATGACAATGACATTCATTTCATAGAACTTCATGAAAATCTTACACTTCAGGAAGCTGTGGGAAGTATTGTTGTGATTATTTCCTACATTCTCCAGGGTTCCGGAGTATGCGATTCACGCGATTCCGCAGTGAATGCGGTGACATCGCTGAAGAAGAGACTGACACTTCCGAGAAGAACCCGTAAAGAAATGTCTTCGATCATATCCTCGATACCCGGAAAGAACATACTTCTGATCAGTCTCTCCGATCTGAGAGGTGCTGCGGCCGTATGGAAAAATCATCTTTCTTCCGTAACCGGAGAACCGATTTTCAGCACGGAACTTCCGGAATACGATCACAATGAGATTGTGGGTTGGTGTAACGAAAATATCGATGCAGACAATATGTTGGCTGTTGTTATCCACAACCACAGCATACATCTTCTGGACGTAATCGTAGAATCCGCAACGGACGTAGTCGGAGACTGCGGAAGGGACATTCTCACCGTGCGTATAGACGGTTCGGACACGATTGAAAGAAATCTGTACTGCATTATGATGAGCTATCAGTTCACGGAGGCCGAACAATGACGAAACTCACCGCCTATGAGCAGCTACACGGTTTCCTGGACGATTTGGAATCTTCCCTGGATCTGGAACTTCCCGATTACGACTGCGACAGCATCGTTCTCTGCGGAATGGGAGGTTCCGCAATCAGCGGAAGTATTACTGCGGATATTTTCAACGCTCATTCGAGGATATACATCCACACACTCAGAAATCCCATGATTCCCAAATGGATGAATGAAAGAACGCTTGCCGTCATCTCATCGTATTCGGGAAACACCCTTGAAACAATCCGTATGTACGAACGTGCGAAAGCACAGGGCTGCATGATCATAGTGATGACTGCCGGCGGAAAATTAGCCGATACGGCGGAAAAAGACGGTTATCTTCTCATGCGCATCAAACCCGGGATGGACCCGAGACATTCGATCGGATACATGATCGGATATCTTGCATGCATAATGAAACACACCGGAACAGATTTGACAAAAAAATTCAGAGAAGCAATTCCCAAACTCAGACTGTACAGAGATGTTCTCGAAAAAGACGACAGCCGTGCATATGAGATTGCGGGAAATCTGAAAAACAAAGTGATTATGTTACTCTTCGACGGCGGAATGAAGTCTGTGGCACTCAGGTGGAAATCGGAACTCACCGAGAACAGTAAATACATCGCAATGACGAAACCTCTGTCTGATTTCGATACATCCTCACTGAACGATAATTTCGCACACAATGCGTTACGTGCAGTCATCCTTACAAAAGATGCCGGAGAAGGTTCTTTCGCACAGACCGCAATGAAAAAATTAGAATCCGCATCCGTGGGATACGAGTTACTCGAAGGACATTCCGATTCGGACATCTATGACATTTTATCGATGATTATGCTCGGAGATTATTCCTCTCTGAGGATGGCGGAAGACAGAAATGCAGACCCGAGAGATGTTTGGCCTATTATGAAACTCAAAGGTCTTCTCGACGAACGCATGGATGACAGGTGACATTCTTTTTATCCGAACGTCATCACCGATACGATAGGATGAAGATGTTCGGTACGAACGGCATACGCGGTGTTGCGAACGAATACATGTGCCCCGAGTTGGCCGTACAGGTCGGAAAATCGATAGGTTTCACGCTCAAAGTAAAGAAAATAGCGATTGCATGCGATTCGAGGACATCGTCGCAGATGATTGTGAGCGCCGTATGTTCCGGTCTTACTTCCGTGGGAATCGATGTTTTGGATCTGGGAATCGTACCGACCCCCGCACTTCAGTACTATGTGAAAACACACGATGACATCGGCGGAGGAGTGATGATTACCGCATCCCACAATCCCCCGCAGTACAACGGAATCAAATGTATCGCGGGAGACGGTACCGAATTCACGAAAGCGCAGGAATCAGCTGTCGAAGATGCATATGAAACAAAGATCGAATGTGTATCCTGGGATAAAATCGGACATATCTCGAAGGTCGAAGGTGCCGGTGACGGATACATCGACGCAGTGATTTCGAAAATCGACGCAGATGCTGTCAGAAAAGCGAAAATCAAGATTGTTCTCGACTGTTCCAACGGAGCCGCATGCGAAACCACACCGATGATGATGAAAAAATTAGGTGTTGAAATCATACCCCTCAACTGTGTCATGG
The DNA here is from genome assembly GCA_963625795.1 of Anaerovoracaceae bacterium. Classification (GTDB taxonomy): domain Archaea; phylum Thermoplasmatota; class Thermoplasmata; order Methanomassiliicoccales; family Methanomethylophilaceae; genus Methanarcanum. The sequence continues at coordinate 46,122 of CAVFUJ010000005.1, read as the reverse complement.
ACGGTACGTTCCCCGGACATGAGAGCGAGCCCACGGAAGAAAATCTTCAGACTCTTATCAAAACGGTCGGAGAATCAGACGCAGTCGCAGGTATGGCACATGACGGAGATGCCGACCGCTGCGTGTTTGTGACAGGTTCCGGAAAATATGTTCCCGGAGATCTGAGTCTTGCGCTTATCGCCGGTTACAAAGTGACAGCAGACAAAGGCGGCATTGTATGCGCTCCCGTAAGCACTTCATCCGCCGTGAAGGATACAGTGGAATCGTCCGGAGGCGAATTCCGTTACACCGCGGTAGGTTCTCCCATTGTAGCAAGAACAATGATGGAAACCGGAGGTATATTCGGAGGAGAGGACAACGGAGGTCTGATCTTCCCGGAGCATCAGTACTGCAGGGACGGCGCAATGGGTATGGCGGCGATTCTGGAAATCATCTCCAAAAAAGGTCCGCTGGACGATCTTATCTCAAAGCTTCCGAAGTACCATTCGATAAAAATCACGGTAAAATGCCCTGAAGACAGGAAAAAATACGTTTCTGAAAAAGTCACTGAAAAGATGGGTTCTCAGGCCGACACCACAGACGGTGTCAGACTGAATTACGATGACGGATGGGTGCTGATAAGAGCATCCGGAACGGAACCGAAGTTCAGAGTGTATTCCGAATCGTCAGATGAAGAAAAAGCAAAGGAACGTTCCGAAAACTACCGCAGGATGATTGAAGATCTGATTGCCGGGAAAGAATGATTCACACCGTAATCCGCGTGATTCGGATATCCTATAAAACGGCACTGTCTTTTTATATAGGTGGAATATAATCGCACACTCATGGCAGACAAGATTTGTTCCTCTTGCGGCATTAGGCTCCAGGGTACAGGCAACACCTTCTTCAAATGCCCCAACTGCGGCGAAGAAGAGATCGGAAGGTGCGCCAAGTGCCGTGACCAGGGCGTGAAATACGAATGTAAAAAATGCGGTTTCGTAGGACCTTGAACAGGTGGGTTCCATGGGACAGATTGCATCGACATACGACCTCATGCCCGAAGACACAGAGGTTGACCTCAACGGTGTCATTGCGGCACTCAAGACGGTTGTACCTGCAGGCGTGGAAATCAAAGAGACAAGCATCAAGCCCGTTGCATTCGGACTCGAGAAAGTTGTCGTTTTCCTCGTGATTGACGACACTGACGAAGAGATCGGAAGCAAACTCGAAGACGCTCTCAGGTCCATACCCGGCATCAGCGAAGTCGCAAACGTCGACTCGACTGTGCTCTGAAACTTAAAAGACAGGTGCCTCACGGCACCTTTTCTTCTCATACGGACGGAAAACCGTCCGATATCTTAATCAATTACGAACAGAATCGTCCCGATATCAGGGGTGTATCATGAACTTACCCAACCGTCTTACGATGCTGAGGATTATCCTCGTTCCGTTCATGGTATTGTTCATGCTCGTGCATGAAATACCGTACGCGTACATCTGGGCCCTCATCATTTTCGTTGTTGCGTCACTTACAGATATGCTGGACGGCAAGATTGCACGTTCAAGGAATCTCATAACCGATTTCGGTAAGTTCCTGGACCCGATTGCGGATAAAATCCTTGTAATAAGCGCAATGGTCTGCCTGATACCCGACGGATACTGTCATCCTCTGATTGTAATCGTTGTATTATTCCGTGAATTCATCGTAAGTTCGTTACGTTTGATTGCGGCTTCGCAGAATGTTGTTATCGCCGCAGGTAAATCCGGTAAACTCAAGACCATGAGCCAGATGGTTTCGATTACAGTCATCCTGCTCCTGTTGGGAATAGATCACATTGTGAGTCTCGACATCGATATCGTGCTCATATCCAACGTACTGCTTTGGATTACGGCTGCGATAGCAATGATCAGCTGTGTGGATTACATCTACCACAACCGCGGTATGATCAAAGAAAGATGAAAAACAATTGCCGGGAAACCGGCGGTCTTCTTTCATCCTTCTATAAACACATTCTTTCTGTGCCAGTCTAAATATTTCTGAGACGGTTTGTATACCATGACTTCAGGGAGAATTTCCTTTCCTTCGTAAGGATAGTAGAATTTGTTCAGGACATCTTCGTCCTCTTTTTCCTGCAGTTTGGGAGAGAGTTCCATTCTGTAATGTTCATCTACCGTGAACAGACCTTCGTCGAAGGATCTGTGATGCAGAATATCCATGCACAGTCCGTTCCTGGGGTCCAAACGTTCGGGAGAATTCTCCGGACATTCCGACCACCCTTTTATGTGACAGGCCTGAATCAATTCGGGGCTCTTTATGCCTGTAATGCAGCATCTGAAACCGTATGCTTCGAGAACACGGGAACGGAAGATGCTTTGATTGATGCGTTCTTTCACGGTTGCATATCCTGTCTTTCCGCCTTTCGTATCGGAAATACTGTCTGCGGTCCATTCGCCCTGCAATACACGGCCTTTGGAAATGCGGTCTGCAGCCTTCTCGGCTTCTTCGGCGAGATCGGTAAACCCTACCGACGAGAATCTGTTCCAGACTTCCGAATCCGCTTTCGAGGTGTGCGCCATACCCTTCCCCTCGTACAAAGGGTCGAAAGCTTTGAAATTCTCCAGTTTCGCTTTGACAGAGCCGACAGATCTGTCGTAACCCGAAGCAATGAAGAAATCGCTGAGTCTTCTGATATGCTCATTGTCTCTGCGTATATCTTTGCGTTCTATGGACATATACAGAAGTAAAGCAAGAATGATTTCGTCTTCCGTATACCTGATCTTCGGCATCGGTGAAAGAATGCATTACAGTCCGGATAAAGCTGCCGGGGAATAATTTCAAAAAAGTTGTGAATACCGAGGGGGCTGATGCCCCCTTCGGACTCACTCTTTGTAGGGTTTGATGAATCCGTCGTCCATCATCTTGGCGGTGAGTGCTCTGGACCTCTTGATCATGAACTCCGCTTTGTCGTGGAGTTCCTGTCTGCTGAGTTTGAGCCTGGCAACGCCCTGCTCGATGGCTTTCGATCCTACGACGACTGCTTCGGAGATGAATGCATCCGTCTCGGACATTGTCGGCACGATGTACTCTGCGGAGATTCCGCCCTCGTGCTCTTCCTCTGCGTATCTCGCAAGTTCCCTTGCGGCTGCGATACACATCTCATCCGTGATGGTCTTGGCTCTTACATCGAGAACACCGCGGAAGATTGCGGGGAATCCCATAGAGTTGTTGACCTGGTTGGGGAAGTCCGAACGTCCTGTTGCGAATACTTTGCATCCGTGTTCCTTTGCTTCCCAGGGCCAAATCTCAGGCACAGGGTTTGCGGTTGCGAAGATGATAGGGTCGTCTGCCATAAGATCGACATACTCTGCGGGAATCGTTCCGGGCCCGGGTTTGGATGCCGCGATAACGATATCCGCGCCTTTCATAGCCTCTTTCATTCCGCCCTTCTTTCCTGCACCGTCGGTCTTCTTACAGATATCCCACTTCTGCCTGAAGTTGTTCTCTCCGACATCCGTCCTCTCTGTGTTGAGAATACCTTTCGAATCGCAGACACACATGTTGTGGGGCTTGAATCCCGTTGCAAGAAGAAGTCTTGAGATTGCGATTGATGCCGCACCTGCACCGATAACCGTGATCTGTGCATCCTCGAGTTTCTTTCCTACGAGTTTCATTGCGTTGATTGCACCTGCGACTTCGATTGTTGCGGTACCCTGCTGATCATCGTGCCATACAGGAATCTTGCAGTCTTTTCTGAGCTCGTCGAGAATGTCGAAACACTTGGGGTTCGAGATATCCTCGAGGTTGATACCTCCGAATGAAGGTGCAATGAGCCTAACTGTCTCGATAATCTTCTCGGGGTCCTTTGTGTCAAGGCAGATGGGGACGCAGTCCACACCTCCGAGATACTTGAAGAGCATCGATTTGCCTTCCATGACAGGCATTGCCGCCTCGGGTCCGATATCCCCGAGTCCGAGAACACGTGTTCCGTCCGAAACGACGGCGACTGTGTTCCATTTCCATGTGTGCTCGTAAACCATGTCGGGGTTCTTTGCGATATCCTTACACGGCTCGGCGACTCCGGGCGAATACCAGATTGCGAAATCATCGAATGACCTCACACATGCCTTCGGCACAACCTCTACCTTACCGCCGTAGTACGGGTGCATCTTCATTGCATCCTTACCGGGCTTCTGGGCCTTTGCAAGGCGCTCCTCCTCTGTCAGATCTTTGTAGTCAACCATTGTTTTTACCTCCCATGGAACCGCCCGAAAGCAGTTCCGGCTGATACTCCCCGTAATACGCATGGCGCATATTAAAAAGTGATTAATAATCAAACGAATGAAATTATATATTAACAATTGTTACACAAAATGTAATCAAGCCATTTTAGTTTATTATCAATTAATTCATTTTCACGTCAAATATTAAATATGTCTGTTTCATTCAGATTTCCGATGTCTAAATACACACCAAAGCAGAGAGAGGACATGATGTACGCCGGGGAGAAAGCCGACAGGGCTCCCGTCGCACAGATTAACGGAATCGTCAGTTCCCAGTGGAACGGACATGAATGGAAAGAGCCGAGAGAGAACCCTAAGCTCGCGGCAAAGCTCATCAGCACCTTCAACAGAGAGGCTGGATGTGATGTTTTCATCACACTCAACATGGAGACAAACGCGCCCTTCATGGACTACGGAATGAAGCTCAAATTCGTTGACAACAACTACTCCAACGTTATGTCCTGTTACTACCAGGAGCCTGAAGATATCGAAAAACTTCCCAACATCGATATGTCTTCGCGCAAGACCGCACCCAACGCATGGAAATACCTGATTGATTTCTGTGCAGAAGCAGCAAACTACGAGAAAAACAACTATTCCGAAGAAGAAAGGCACTACACATACGGATTCAACTGGGGAATTATGACATGCGCAGGTCACCTCAGAGGATGCGAAGCATTCATGATGGATACAATGCTCGAACCCGAACTCGCACACAAGGCAATCGCCAACTCCGCAGAACTCGTGAACGGTGTTCTCGATGCATGTCTTGAATGCGGAAACGACCACATCTGGATTGCAGACCCGACATCGTCCGGAACGATGATTTCGGCGGACATCTACGATGAGTTCGTAAGAAAACCCCAGACGGAACTTGTCAACAAGTACCACGCAAGGGGATCCAAGATTGTCTACCACGTCTGCGGAGAGTCCGAGCCCGTTATCGAACCTATCGCAAAGACAGGTATCGACATGTACAGCTTCGATTACCTCACATCGATTCCCGCAATCGCAAAGGCTGCGGACAAGAAATTCGTCCTCGCAGGTAACTTCGACCCGATGAACATCATCTGGAGCGGAACACCCGAGTACGTCATCGACAGAGGAAAAGAAATCTTCGAGAAAGAAATCGGAGATGCAAGATACTGTCTCTGTACCGGATGCGAGACACCCAGGGATACGCCTATTCAGAACCTTCAGGCAATGCTGAAGGTTTCTGAGATGTACGCATACCAGTGATCAAACAGGGGTCTGCGCCGATGAGGTGCAGACCCGACCTTCGTTTATTCTTTTTCTGTATTTCTGTAATATAGGTTGGCAGGCGGAAATTCTGTCTGTGTGCCGCACATCATTCATTCTTCCGGGATTCCGCCGATCGCCGTATTTCGGAAAAACAGACTCATTGCTTTTGATACAGCGAAGAGGCCTGTGACGGCCGCCGATTGTTTTCCGATTTGTAAAAAAAAATCGAATCTGCTAATGGATGTAATTTGCAATGCATCCATCCATGCAAACCTATTACATCCAACCACATAGAAAGCAATATATACTCAACAGAAAAAACGTTGCAATTAACCCGTTTTTCAGATATTATTTTTTATTTTTCTCATATTTCCTCAAAATTTGTTTCCATTTATTAAAACATATCGCAGTTATTATATATAACATACAGGCATTCTCAATTAATTTAGTATTTACTCACATATTGAAGAAATAACTAACACAAAAATGTTAACAAAGTTTACATAACTATGTAATAATTTTTCAAAAAAATCAACATTTTGCAACAAAAAATCATTCCTCTGTGGATTTACAATCCATCCATAAATGGACATATATATTATCAATCTGAATTGCGGAAGCACACACGAAAGTGTTGGAGGAATAGAAAATGACAAACGAAGAAATCCTCAAGAAATTGAGTGATGCAGTCGTTGGCGGAAAAGTCGCAGATTCGAAAGCAGCCGCACAGGAAGCTCTCGACACCGGTATGGCCGCACTCGACGCAATCAACAACGGACTCGTCGCAGGAATGTCAATTGTCGGTGACAAATACGCCGCACACCAGGTATACCTGCCTCAGGTTCTCATGTCCGCACACACAATGTACGCAGGACTCGACATTCTCCTGCCCGCAATTCCCAAAGCAGACATGGACAAAATGATCAAAGCTGCAGTCGCAGTCGTTGAGGGAGATGTCCACGACATCGGAAAGAACATCGTCAAGACAATGCTGACAGCCGGCGGATTCGAAGTTACCGACCTCGGAAAAGATGTTCCCATCGAAACAATCATCAACACAGTCGGTGAGCAGGGACTCGACCTCGTCGCAATGTCCACACTCATGACTCCTACAATGGACGGAATGAAAGCTGTTATCGACGGACTCAAAGAGAACGGCAACAGAGACAAAGTCAAGGTCACAATCGGCGGACCGCCGACATCACCCGCATTCGCCGAGGAAATCGGAGCGGACCACAGAGACAACAACGCACAGGACTGCGTTGCATGGGCTAAAGGAGTGCTGTGAGTATGGCAGACAAGATGACGCACATGGAGAGGGGGCTTGCGGCACTTTCGGGTGAGGCTGTTGACAGGCTCACTGCATACCCGATCGCTTGCGGAGTCTGCAGAAAACTCCTCCCCGGAAACGTAACATACCAGCAGTGGGCAAACGACCCCAAGCTCTTCGCACAGGCATTCATCGCAGGTCAGAAGTACTTCGACTTCGACTTCTGCATCGGCCTCATGGATCTGTCAGTCATGGCAGGAGATCTCGGAGCACACGTCAGGATGGATGAAGAGAACACACCTTTCGTCGATGAGCACATCATCCACGACATCGAGGACTACGAGAAACTCGAAGCACCCGATGTACACAAGGGAAGGTCCGGAGTTCTCCTCGAGGGTACAAAGCTCTACGCAGACGCACTCAAAGGCGAAGTTATCACCGCAGGATTCATTGAGGGGCCTCTTCTCGCACTGTCACAGACAGCGGGAGCAGAGAGGATGTTCATGGACATGTTCACCTCGCCCGAAGCAATCCACAAGGCACTGAAGATAACAACAGAGTACGACACCGAGATGGTCAAGGCATTCGGAGAAACCGGCGTAAACGGTCTCTGCTGGGACTACCTCTGGGCAAACTACTCCTGTCTCGGAGATGCCGAGTACAAAGAGTTCGAAATGCAGTACGCAGACAAGCTCAACGACCTCGTAACCAAAGAGGGAATGGCAGTATGTATCCACAACTGCGCAGATCTCCCCCACCTCGACACACAGATTTCGCACTACAAGCCCGCAATCTACTCGATGGCATACTACCCGCTGATTCCCGGATCACCCAAACCATCCGAAGTTATCGAGAAAGGTTACGCAGACAACTGTCTGGTCGCCGGTACAATCGACCCCCAGCTCTTCATCAGAGGAAGCGAAGAGAAGATTACCAAGGTCACACAGGACCTCTGTCAGGAAGTCAAGACTGCTCTCTGCAAGAGAGGACTCAAGTCCAAGTACTGTATCTCATCTGGCTGTGAAGTCCCGCCGGACTGCAACACCAAGATGGAGAACATCAAAGCAGTCGTCGAAGCCACAAAGCTCTACGGTGCTTTCTGATCAGGTCGGAGACTTAATCATAAACTTCTTTCCCTCAAACCTTTTACCCATTAACGGACGGTAGTAACTGATGGCAGATGCATACGCTGAAGCAATGAAAAAAAGGGGTTTCGCATACGAAACCACGGAATCAATTAGAAAATTCAAATGCCCGTACTGCGGATTTGAGTTTTCACTCCTTTACGCTAGGACGTTTGCCTGCCAGGGTTGTTCCGAAGCTCTCAAGAGCTGCCCCAAAGTAAGGTGCGAGAAGTGCGATACAGAATTCTTCATAAACGAAACGCCCCGTATCCACACTAAGGAACAGCAGAAATTCATGGCGGACCACATATGCGATGTGGTGGAAGACTACCGCAAGAGATACGGATTCGTCGGCAACAGGTGAGATTTATGCCGGAATACGGACTCGGTTTCGATACGGGCGGTACATACACAGATGCCGCTATAATTGATTTCAGCAACGGAAAAGTTGTCTGCAGTTCAAAATCACTTACAACGAGAGACGATCTGTCGTTGGGAATCGCAGGTTCTCTGAAGGGGTTTGATAAATCCTTATTCAAAGACATCAAAATGGTGTCCTTATCGTCCACATTGGCTACCAATTCTATCGTCGAAGGAAAGGGCTGCCGCGTAGCGCTCATTGCGGTGGGAATGGAATTCGACAGATCCATTCACGTGGATGAATACATCTGCATCAAAGGAGGACACAAACTTTCCGGTAAGGAAAAAGAACCTCTTGATGAAGAATCTGCGGTAAAATTCCTTGAATCCGTCAAGGGGAAGATTGACGGAATCGCGATTACATCATATCTCAGTGTAAGAAACCCCGAACATGAAAACCGCCTGGCCGAGATAACGAGAAAAATCGTAGACGTTCCCGTGGTGTGCGGACATCAGCTCTCGTCGAGTCTCGGTTACAACGAACGTACCGTAACATCCGTGATGAATGCGCGTCTTATCCCTATCATCAAAGAACTCATAATTTCCGTCAAGAAAGTTATGAAAGACGTGGGAATAACTGCGCCGCTCATGATGGTGAAGGGTGACGGATCTATCATGGGTGAAAACATCGCTCTCCAGAGGCCTATTGAGACCATTTTGTCCGGACCTGCCGCATCCCTGATCGGTGCAAAGACACTCACAGGTGCTCAGGACGCAATCGTCATGGACATGGGCGGAACCACAACCGACATCGGCATCCTGAGGAACGGTACGCCGAGACTCGAGGAAGAAGGTGCAATCATCGGAGGAAAGAGGACAAGAGTTCTCGCCGCCGAAATAGCGACTTCCGGTATCGGAGGAGACAGCAGAATCGTTGTCAACGGAAACGATCTGATTCTCTGCGCACTGCGTGTAGTGCCGCTGTGTATTGCATCGTCAAAATATCCGGGCATGATTGACAGGATCAGAAAAGCCGCCGAAACGGCACCGAGATTCGTTCCCGGCTGTCTGGATGAAAACAAACTTACCCAGGAAATCGAATTCTTCGTGAAACTGAAAGATATTCAGGTAAGTTTCCTCACCGATGACGATAAAAAATTCCTTGATGCAATCAAAGACGGCCCCAAGACCATCACCGAAGTATCGAATGAAACAGGCATTCACCCCTATTCGTTCAACATCCCGAAGATGGAAGAAATCGGAATCATTCAGCGTATCGGCCTTACTCCCACGGATCTCCTGCATGCGGAAGGTTCGTATGTGGAATACGATGCGGAAGCATCCAAACTCGGTGTGATGCATCAGGCAAAGAAGATGAAGATATCCGATGAAGAATTCATCGCCGTTGCAAAGAAAGCGGTAATCGACAAGATTGCAAGAGAACTCCTGAAGAAACTGTTCTTCGAGGAAACCAGGGAAATGAAACTCGACAAAATTTCCTGCGACCTCATGGAGAAAGCAATCAACGGAAACTCCGGATTGGATTATGCATGCAAAATCAAGCTCAACAAACCGATTATCGGTATCGGCGCTCCGGTAAAGGCGTATTTCCCCCAGGTTGCGGAGAAATTCGATACAAAACTCCTTCTTTCGGAGTATTCCGGTGTCGGTAACGCAATCGGTGCAATCACGGGAAACATCGTCGAATCTATAGACATCCTTATCAAACCGTTCAAAGGAGAAGGTTCCCTTGACGATCCGAGGTGTACCGTTTTCGCATCCTTCGGAACAACAGACTTCGAGAAATATTCGGAAGCGATGGAATTTGCGAAGCGGAAAGGTTCGGAAATTGTTTCCGAGCGTGCCGTTGCCGCCGGTGCGGATAAATTCGAAATCAAGATCGATCAGAAAGACAAGAAATTCGGATTCGGCGACGAATACGGTTCATCTGTTCTCCTTGAAACACTTCTTACAGTCACGGCCGTCGGTAAACCGAAGGAATTCACAATGGTCGAGAAGAACTCGTACTACACCGATCTTGACAAGAAATGGGACATATAATTATTGCCCACTAAACCTCTTACTCATTTCAGAGGTGGATCATGGTCAAGATCGCGATGTACGGAAAGGGAGGTATCGGAAAATCAACGATGTCCTCCAACATCACCGCGGCACTGACCGACAGCGGACTGAAAGTTCTGCAGATCGGGTGCGATCCGAAACATGATTCCACAAGACTTCTTCTCAACGGAGAAGTGAAAGAAACAATTCTCGATTATCTCAAAAATACATCTGCCGTCGACAGAAAAATAGAAGATATCGTCGCCGAAGGATACGGCGGATGTCTCTGTGCGGAAGCCGGAGGTCCGGAACCCGGCGTAGGATGTGCCGGAAGAGGAATAATTTCATCGTTCGAGTTACTCGGAGACCTCGGTGTGGATAATATCAGGAGAGACATCACACTCTACGATGTTCTCGGAGATGTCGTATGCGGAGGATTTGCCGTTCCGCTGAGAAATGAGTATGCAGACATTGTTTTCATTGTATCTTCAGGAGAATTCATGTCGATTTATGCTGCAAACAACATCCTCAGAGGCATCTGTAACTACAATCCGAACAGAGTCGGAGGCATAATCTTCAACAGCCGCGGAGATCCCGAAGAGGAAGAAAGAATCGCAAGATTCTCCGAAGCGGTAAAAATTCCCGTTGTCGCTTCGTTTGAAAGATCCGAATTATTCATGTCCGCCGAGGAAGACGGGAAAACCGTTGTCGAAAAATATCCGGAAAGTCCGATTACAAAGAAATTCCTACAATTGGCTGAATACATCAAAACCGGAAAGAAATACACTTCCCGTTATCTTTCCGAGGAAGAATTAGAACGTATCGTACTCGGCCGTTCGCTCAAAAAGAAAAAAGGAGCTCAGTCCCACATCCCTGTGGAAGTGAAAGACAATCCCAAAAGAAAATACATGTCACGCAACGTTCAGGGTGACGAACCTTACGGCGGATGTGCATTTTCGGGTGCTTTCACCACATGTTCTTCGATTAAGGGATTGTCTGTCGTACTCCATGCGCCACTGAGCTGTACACAGTTTACAGTACAGTGTGCATCATCCACCTGCGGAAGATACAACAATTTTCACAAACCGATAAAAGGCTACAGAGAATCAAACGTTCTCTGTTCGGAAATGAAAGACGGAGACGTGATATTCGGAGGCACTCCGAAGTTAATCTCAAAAATTGAATCTTCGATTT
>CAVFUJ010000005.1:0-34601 GCA_963625795.1 Anaerovoracaceae bacterium | reverse complement strand
CAGAAACATCGCAATCATAACTTCATGTCCTTCGGGAATAATCGGCGACGATGTCAAAGGCGCCGTAGAAAAAATAGAAAGAGAACACCCCGACTGCAGATTGATTCTGATTGAAACCGACGGCTGTCTGAACGGAGATTTCATGCAGGGCGTAATCGACTCAGGTATTGCAATCGCCGAAAAATTCTCCGAAGACTGTGAGAAAACAGACTCGGTCAATCTCATAGGAACCAAACCGCTGGCACTGAACTGTATGAGTTCCGTGGAAATGATTGCCGATTTCTTAAATTCAATAGGAATCGGAGTGAACTGTCTCTTCCCCGGGGCCGGAGATTTGGATTCACTTAGAAAAATTTCCTCGGCGAAGATGAATCTTATGATCAATCCCGATGTGTTTACAGTGCAGCTGAGTACATATCTCAACGAAAGATTCGGAATCGATGTTTCGCCGATACCTGTCAGGCCCGGTGTGTGCGGTACCGCCGCATGGATGGGATATCTTGCAAAATACTTCGGCCGCGTGAAAGAATATCACAGATTCATGACCGACATCAGATCGGAATTCGATGAAGAAATGAAAACGTACAGGAATCTTCTGAAAGGAAAGAGATTCTGCATGGTATCCGCCACCAAAGACATTGATTGGATGGTTGAAGCGACAGAAGCCGCAGGAATGATCAGAGAAAGAACAATTGTTGTCGACCGTTCCGATTTCAGCAACGATTTGGATGTCACCAATGAAATCCGGGACATAATCTATGCGGACAGCATCGATATCGCGGAAGAAAAGAAAATAATCGAAAAAATCAAACCCGATCTGATAATATCAACAGCACACATGGGAATGGACATACCGAACATTACGATTCCTTTGGTCAGTTTCCCGGGTCCGTTCACAGGCGTTTCATTTGTGAAGAAGATTGCGTTGTTGCTTCACACATACGGAAAGGAGGGTTGGAGAAAAGATGTCGTTTGATCTCGATAACCCCGACTGTTTCCTCGGAAGTATGCTGGCGCTGGAAGGTGTCCGTGATTCGATGTCGGTAATCCACGGCCCCACAGGATGTAAAATGTATCCTGCTGATCTTTCCGAAAGATTGTTTGTTAACAGAAACGACGAAGTCGAAACAAGAAATCCCTTCCTCAGAGGTATGAAGTACTTCTTCTACCAGCCGAGGCTTCCGTGCACACTGTTGGATACCAAGAGAGTCATTTTGGGTTCGTCCGAGAATCTCGAAGATCTTTACGGTATTGTAAGAGAACAGAATCCGAAAATGATCGGTATTCTGAATTCTCCGGGAGCGGCATTGATCGGAGAGGATTTGGAAAGAGTGGATTCCGATATTCCTACGGTAAGAATCGGATCGCACGATTATTCTTCATATTCATACGAAGGATATTCGTCTACCGCAATCAGAATAATCGACTGTCTGGCTAAAGAGAAGAAAGATGTGAAAAAAGATACGGTAAATATTATCGGAATGTCACTTCTGCATCTGAGATTCGAAGACAGCATTGATGAACTGAAGAGAATGCTTTCTCTGTGCGGCATAGAGGTCAACACTGTGCTTTGCGCAGGTTCTTCAGTGAATGAGATAGAGAATATCTCTTCCGCAGAACTGAACATCGTAATCGACGAAGACTACGGACTGAAAGTTGCGGAACATCTCAGAGACAGATTCGGCACCCCTTTCGCATCGGTGATGCCTATAGGATTCCAAAAATGCGAAGAATTCATAGTAAAAATATGCGAAGTATTGGGTAAAGATCCCTCTGATGCAGTAGATGATCTCATACAGTGGAGAAAGAGAACATCGAAAAAGATACTTACATTAGAACGGAGGTATGTCAAAATCGGCGGAAGGACATTCTCCGTACACGGTACACCGTGTCTCACCGAAAGTATAGCCCGCTTCATGGAAGACTATCTCGGATTGGTTCCGTGCGCAATACAGTCCGACAGAAAAATAGAAGGATTCGGATTCCTCGGATCGGAAATTCCGGATAACATCTGGGATGTCGAAACCGACGTAATATTCGGTTCCGGGCCGGAAGTGAAAGAACTTACGGACAGACGCACCGCAATCGGCGGGGTTGAAATCAGAGAACCGTCGAATCGGCCTGTAAGTATCATCGGCAGACCGGTTTTCGGTACGATGGGTGCCGTTCATATAACAGAGGATGTCCTTAACATACTGACGAAATCGTTTGACAGGATGTGAGACGGGTGACGGAACAGGTCATTGTATCCCGGGATCTGCGCAGGGTCTTCGGCGAAGGACAGGATGCGAAGGTCGCTGTAAACAGCATATCGTTCGAAGTGAACAAAGGAGAAATTTTCGGAATACTCGGTCCGAACGGTGCCGGAAAGACCACCACGATCAAAATGCTCTGTACGCTCCTGAAACCCACATCCGGACAGGGAATCGTTCTCGGAACCGATGTTTCGGACGACAGGAAAACAAGAGAACTCAGAATGCGCGTGAATATGGTCAGCGGCGGTGAGAGAGGATTATACTACAGACTCACCGGCAGACAGAATCTGAGATATTTCGCCGATTTGTATAAAGTGCCGTCATCCGTAAGAGAAGAACGCATCCAAAAAACAATAGAATTGGTGAAAATGGAAGATGCCGCGGATAAAAGAGTGGAAACATACTCACGCGGAATGAAACAGAGAATCCACATAGCCAGGGCATTGATCAACGACCCTGAAATTCTATTTCTTGATGAGCCGACAATCGGATTGGATCCCGAAATATCGTTACAGATAAGAAAAATCGTCAGAGACCTCTCGGATTCGGGAAAAACCGTCATTCTTACAACGCATTACATGTTCGAAGCGGAGGAACTCTGCGATCGCATGATACTTCTCAAACACGGAAACATCGTGGGATACGGAACCGTCGAAGAATTGAAACAGAAGGTTTCCGACGATACGATGATAAGAATCACCACCACAAAGGATCCTTCTCCCCGTACGCAGGAAGTTCAGAAGATCGAAGGTATCACCGACATAAGAATCGAATCGTTATCCGGAAGATTCGCGGTAAGTATCAGATGCAAGAAAGGTACCAACCCCATGCAGGCATTGGAACAGATGTACGAACCTTACGAAGTAAGATCAATCGGATTCGATGAACCTACGTTGGAAGATACCTATCTCTACCTTACCGGCGGTGAGTGATTGAACTTCAGGGCTGTGACTGCGTCGTTCAAACAGCAGTTGGTGCAATTTCTCGCAGATCCCCAGTGGATAATTCCGAGTATAATTGCGCCGTTCGTATTCACAGCCGTAATGCTGTTCATGTATCCCGATAAGAGTGACACCATCGTTTTACAGGCAGTCCTCGGAGGAGGAGTCCTCGGAATGTGGGGAAACACTCTGTTCGCATCGTCGTTTACGCTGTCATACGACAGAATGAACGGTACGTTGGAAAATATCATGATAACTCCGACGAATCTCTACGACGTTATTCTCGGAAGATCCCTCTGGAATACATTCATCGGACTGCTGAACATGCTGTTCGTTTACATTTTTGCAACTTTAATGTTCTCCGTGAATGTCAGTATAGCGCACCCGTTGGAATTCATCGTGATTTTGGTGCTTACTTTGCTGTCATTGGCGGCAATCGGAATGATGTTTTCAATCGCATTCGTATTCTCAAGAAGAAGTTACGTTCTCACAAGCATTCTTGAGTATCCCATCTACATCCTATCGGGAGCGGTTGTTCCGATAACCTGTCTTCCCGGGTGGACAAATCCCATTTCGATGATTCTTCCTCCTACGTGGGGCGTGGAATCGTTAAGAGCTGCGGCGATTTCCGGTTACGAAGTGGTATTCGGACCCGGTTACTGTGAAAATATGATCATCTGCGTTCTTCTGTCACTGGCTTATTTCACGGTTGCATGGTTCCTGATGAGAAGAATCGTATCGAATGTCAGATCCACCGGATCATTCACGAGGTACTGACATGTCGGAAGTATCTGTTGTTATGTCGGCGGCGGTCAACTACGCCAGAAACAAATTCCAAATGATTCCGTGGTGGCTTTGGTTACTGCAGATTGTTTTGTCATCGTTTTTCACAATGTTTTTCTTTGTTGCGATGGCGGATTACGTCAACAATCCCGATGTTACCGTGAGGTTTGTGGTCATAGGCAACGTGATTCAGAGTATCGCATCAACCACACTGTATTCGATATCGGATATGCCCGGTACGGAGAAACATACGGGAATGCTGGGTCCGCTGATGCAGACACCTTCCAGTCTGTTCATGGTATTCCTGGGAATGTCCTTCCTGAACATATTATCGGGATTCATATCGTCGGTTCTTTCATTATGTTACGCACAGTTCGTTTTCGGAATCGATCTGAGTGTTGCGAATATGTTATCCGTTGCCGTAATTCTGATTATGACGGTATTCTCACTCACCGGATTCGGAATGATGATCGGAAGTGTCGGCCTCAGACTCAGAACTTCCTCGATTATTGCGAATCTTGTCACATACATCGGATTGCTGCTGTGCGGCGTAACATTCCCGGTTTCCTATCTTCCCGAATGGTGTCAGGCGATAGCGAACATTCTTCCGCTTACGTACGGAGTGAATGCGATGAGATCGGCTGCGGACGGTGCGGATATCATGGCGATATCGAATGATATCGCAATAATGGCCGTTCTCGGAATGATTTACTTCATAATTTCGATATTTCTGTTCAATTTATTCGAAAGAAAAGCAAGAGCGCTGGGAACATACGATTCGTTCTGATTTTATTGAAAATCAACATCTGGATATGTTCCATTGATTACTCTGACCGAAGGTAATATCTACTCATAAGTCGAAACGTGTTTTATGAAGCTGGCTATCGTTGCATGTGATATTCTGAAACCCGAAATCGAATTCCTCACCAAAGACGATTCCGATTTCGTTGTGCGTGAATATCTTGAGTTTGCACTGCACGAATATCCGCAGGAAATGAAAGCCCGTATTATCGAAACCGTGAACAAATACGAAGGTCAGGTTGATGCGGTATTCCTGGGATATGCCATATGTCAGTCCCTGGACGGCGTAACGAATCAGCTGAAAGTACCTACGGCGATGTTACAGGGTGCGGATTGTATCGATGCCTTACTTACACCGAAAGAATACACCAACGAAAAGAAAATCTGCGCCGGAACATGGTTCATCTCACCCGGTTGGGCGGAAGAAGGCATCAACGGTCTGATCAAGGAGATGCATTTGGATTCCATAGAGGGTGTGGATCCTCAGTTTTTCCTGGATATGTTATTCGATTCGTATCAGAGATGTCTGTTCATCGACGACGGTATCGGCAATGAGGAATATTACAGAAAGAAATCCGAGGAAGTCGCGAATCAGCTGAAACTGAGACTCGACTGCAGAACCTGCGGTCTCGGCGGAATAAAAGAAGCAATCGAGAGAACTAAGAAATTGGCCGCGGACGGCCAATGATTCAGAGTTCGTCTACATCCATATCGGGGTGGAACGAAACAGAGTTGTCTCCGCATCCCTTTACGAGATTCTTCGACAGCATACCCAACTCGAGCCATGCGGCTTCGAAAACAGCTATCGGAGTGAGACAGGGAACGGATAATGATGCTCTTATATCCGGATCCACAACTTTGCTTCCCGCAAAACTTGTGACATCGTTGATTGAAATCTCAGTGAGCTTTGAAGCATAATCTTTCACGTGAGGACAGTCTGTGACTATCTTCACACCGAGATTTCCGTCGTCCTTCAGCCATACAGTGACCTTGTTCGTCTTGCTGCATGTCTTCATGTGTGCAACTACCGTGTTGACCATATTACCTTCCTTAGAGTCGGAATGGCTTTTTCGGTATATTATCCTCAGTGTCAGTCACATAATTTTTTTAGTTTAACCACCGTACATTTCATATGACTCTTACAGACGATGTCACGGCATACATGAGAACGGTCGAAGGTGTGTTGGACGTCTTTGAAATGGATGATGAAATCTCAAATGACATCTGGGGTGTGGAAAAAAGAGTCAGAACCACACTGAAAACCGATTACAAAAACATCGGTTTCGATATAGCCATGAAAAAACACCACAGACTGTGTGTATTCTACGGCGATACATACGTTTTCGGAAAGAGATCTATCGTAAAATTAGTAGCAAGTGACGGAACGATCATGGGTACGACACTGTATCCCAATCAAATACCGGAATACAAGAACAGAGATGACGTAATCTGGATCTCTGATGATTTTGTTGTGTTTCCTTATGTTGTCGGAAAAGGCGATGAGGCATTCGTACTGTATCCGTTCGACATTCCGGAAGTCGAAGAGCATGTTCCCGAAGCAAAAAACGTGATGGGAACATCTCCTACAGCGGAATCCGATATGGTTCTGAAGAAAAAATACAACAAACCGATGGCCAAAGGCATTTACACTGTGGTCATCGCTTTCGACTGAAAAATCATATTTTTTCTCTTCGGACTGCCTCTGCAAAGCAGTTGAACGGGACCTGAAAAAACCTGAAATTTTTACCGTCCGAATAACGGTTGAAAACATACAGAAATTATGTGTGTGGCTATGTTCAAAGTATTAATAGTCGGAGTCCGATTTCTTTTCAGGTGTTAAACTGAAGATTTCTCAGATTGCGGGTTTCCTCGGAAGCGGAAAGACAACGGCATTGATGAAGATTGTAGACGAACTCATGAAAAGGGGCGACAAAGTCGCTATCGTCGTCAATGATGTCGGAGATATCAGTGTTGATGCAAAATTCGTAGAGGCACACGGCCTCAAAGTCAAAGAAATTTCAGGCGGATGTATCTGCTGTCAGATTGCAGGATCTTTTGCCGAGACAATCGCAAAACTCTATGACAACTATCACCCCGATATCGTCATAGTCGAACCGTCCGGAGTCGCTATTCCGTGGGGACTTAAGAGAGCCGCAGAGTATTCGGAAGCTAAGACGGATGTTCACATCACACACGCACCTGTCATAACATTGGTCGATTCCACAAGGATCGATATGCTCATCCGCGCTGTGAGAAGACTCGTTGAGACCCAGATCAGAGAAGCGGATGCATGTTTCGTCAACAAAGTGGACGCCGCAACACCCGAAGAGATTGCAAAGACCGAGAAATTCATCAGAGAAATCAACGCCAAAGCCGAAATCAAACACATGTCTGCGGAAACAGGCGAAGGAATCGATTACGCCTGCGATCTCATCGAAAACGGAACATCCGACAGATACGACGATTCGGTGGAAGCAGAGAGACTCAAAAACGAATACGAAGGAGGCCAGTGAATGGTTGCACCGGACCCCAACAGCGATGAGTACCGCTACGATTACGATCACGTCGAAATCGACCACGACTCCGATAACAAAGAAATCAAGGGACATGACTTCAACCCCGTCGAGGAAGGAAGCGCACTTCACCTCGAAATCCACAGGGCTGTCGACGAACTGGGAAAATATGCATTGGAACTTGAGATAAAATCGGAGAAAGGCATTTCAAAGGACGATCTCAAAAAATTCATCGACGAAGTTATGAGAGGCCCCACTCTCGCATGTCTCGAAAACGGTGCCGACATCATCGGACACGTGAAATCGTTCCTCTTCGTGGACGGACACGGAAACATCATGAGTTCCATCGTCGACGAAAGGAAACCCACGAAAATCAAGGATGCTTTGGATCTCGATGTGATTCACGACGCAATTCTGCTTCTCCACGTGATTGTACACGGAATATGGGATGACAAAATCAGAGAGCTTACGCTCGGCATCATCCCCGGTGTGTTCAAGAAGTGGGGAATCGAGTACAAAATACTCGCAGATTACTTCGACCTTGAGAAGAGTATCGCACACCACAACATTCAGTGATCTTTTTCCAACGAACACTCGTTGTCCAGGAATATGGACTTCAGGGCCTCCACGGTCCTGTCGTCCGCGTTCCACATTCCCCTTTCGGAAGCTTCCAGAAGACGTGACGTTATCTGTCTCAGTGCATCGGGATTGTTTTCCTGGATCCACTCACGGTTTTCCTCATTGAGAACAAATTTGTCGGTAATGGTCTGGTACATCCAGTCTTCGACCACATCGGAAGTTGAATCCCATCCGAAAGTAAACTCCACAAGATTCGTTATCTCCTGAACTCCGCGGTAACCGTGTTCCTTCAGTCCTTCGAACCATTTCGGATTCATCACTCTGCTGCGGTAGATGAATTTGCTTTCTTCGGCCAATGTTCTGAGTTTCGGCGATGCGGGGTTTGAACTGTCCCCCATGACGGACATCGGTTTTTCTCCCTTGCAGGCTTCGACCGTTGCGTTCATACCTCCGAGGAAGACGTAATCGTCATCGTTGTCGAAAGCGTCGATTTCCCTCGATTCGTGGTTCTTTACGGTAACATCGACTTCGGACATTCTTCTTCTGAAGAAGTCTTTCAGATCTTCTCCCTTCATCTCTCTTCCGTATGCGTAACCGCCCCATTCGACATAGGCATCGGCAAGTTCGGACCTGTCTCCCCACTGAGAGTTGTTGATCAGTGTGTCGACTCCTCCGCCGTAGTTTCCGGGAGGATCGCCGAATATTCTCACCTTGGCTCTTCTCTTTGCCGTAATCGGATCCAATCCTTTGGTTATGTTATCGGCAAGATCCTGCCTGAGATGTGCCAGGAGATAGTTATCCTCGTCGGATTCGTCCAATTCGGAGATTTTCTCAACGGCATCGTCAATCATGTTGACAAGATTGGGGAACGAATCACGGAACAATCCGCTGATTCTTAACGTAACATCGATTCTCGGACGTCCGAGTTCGGATACGGGAACTACGTCCAATCCTATGACTGCTCCTCCGTTGGAAGACCATACAGGTCTAAGGCCCAGCATGTGGAGAATGTATGCTATGTCATCTCCCCCAGTCTTCATGGTATCCGTAGCCCAGATGACCATTCCCACCTGTTTCGGGTATGCTCCCGTTTCGTCTACATGGCGTTTGATCATCTGTTCCGCCATCGTTTTACCGGTTTCCCATGAAGATCTCGTGGGAATCGATTTCGGGTCGATTGAATAGAAATTCCTTCCGGTCGGGAGAAGATGTGCGTTGCCTCTGCTGATACATCCCGAAGGTCCGGGCGGTGTGTAACGTCCGTCCAAGGCATCTGTGGTGTTCTTCAGTTCATCGGATGTACGTCTCAGATTCGGGACATATTCCGTGCAGATTTTTTCTATTATGGGAGACAATGCATCGGATGCAAAGGATTTCTTTGCGATTTCTTTACAATCATCCAAAATGAAATCGCTTTTTCTCATCTCTGTGATGAGATGCATACAGGCGCTGTCGATATCGTCAATCAATTCCCCGTTGGTCTTACCGATATAATCGTTGAAATGAGACGAATCCGACGACAGTTCATCCAGGTTGTGTCCCAATATTTCCGCAACGGTGCCTCTGAGAGAATCTGTATCTTCATTGCGTATTCTCGTAAGAGAATACACCATCTGGTCGAGTTTCTCCCCTTCGGGACATGTACCCATGATGTGAAGACCGTTTTTGATGATGTTGTCCTTGATTTCGCAGATGTAATCGTAAAGTGTATCGATTTTGGCCTGGAATTCATCCGAAGAACAGTCATCCTGCAGTCCGATATCGTTAAGAAGCGAGAGTTTTCTGCATTCTTCCAGCGTATCAATAGCGATATGACGCATCTTGTCCTGCAGATTTGCAGACCTTGCTCTGAGATATTCCTGAACTTTGGCTTCTACATCGATCAATTCGTCGTAAGTTCCGGCTCTCATCAGCGGAGGTGTGAGGTGATCTATGATTACGGCACCGTTTCTTCTCTTTGCGTGCACACCTTCTCCCGGATTGCTGATTGCGTAGGGATAGATGTGCGGAACGTGTCCGAAAACAAGATCGGGATAGCATTTCGATGACAATCCGGTTCCTTTTCCGGGTAACCATTCGAGTGTTCCGTGACATCCCATATGAATGACGGCCTGTGCGCCGAATACGTCGGTCAGCCATCTGTAAAATGCGAGATAGGAATGCGGAGGACTGATGTCCTGACTGTGGTAAATGTCAACGCATTCATCGGTCATTCCCCTGTTCGGCTGCAGTCCGATGAAGATATTACCTTCAACAAATCCGGGAATTACAATTGTATCGTCAACGGAATTGATCTCTCCGGGAGGACATCCCCAATCCGATTCCATCTTCTCTTTACATTCGGGATTGATTTTCGACGACCATCCGAGATACTGTGAAACAGATATCTTATCAGCGGCTTTCGTGCGCATATCCTCCGCTGACAGCCATTCGGAGTCGTTTGATACTCCGTCCAACAGTCTTTTTGTCAGACCTTTGCCGGTCGAAGGCATATTGCCTGTGACGTATCCTCTCTTTCTCATCGCTCTGATAAGACGGACGGTACTTTCGGGAGCATCCAATCCGAATGCCCCGCCGATCATGTCCGTTCTCGGGGGGTTCTGATGCAGAAGAATAGCAATTTTTCTCTCTTTGACGGGAGTGTTCCTGAGTTTTGCCCAATTGACCGCCAAATCCGCTACGGCGGATACTCTGTCGTCAATCGGTACGCTGATGTTCCTTCCTTCGGGTGTTTTTTCCGTCGATGCCAAAGGAACAGAGATTATCTGACCGTCGTATTCCGGCCAGAATATGCTCATACTCAGTTCGTACGGTCCGAGACCGGAAGAATCCTCCTCCCAATTCTCACGGTTATTGAACATTGAGCTTGTGTTGATGACGGGAACGCCCAATTCCGCGAAGATGTTCTCTCTTTCTTTCACGGTTCCGTCCCCGGGATCTGAAAGACATAACTGAGAGAACGGAATAGTCAGTACGACGGAACTTACGACAGATCTTCCGTCTTCCATGAGATATTTTCTGATTGTTCCGTTGATTCCTATCGAACCCGATATTTCGTTTGGATTCGATGTCACGAACACCGACACGACAGACATTCCGCGTGATTTGATTTCTTCAATCAGTGCGTCGATATGTTTCAGATTGCCGCTGACAAAATCGCACTGATTGAACAGTACCGCCACTGCGGGTCCCGATACGGGATTGACTGAATCGACTTCTCCCTTTCCCGGAAGATAATATCCCTGCGCACTCCTCCTGACGGGTTCGGCAACATCGATCTGAACACCGCCTTTGTTTTTCAGGAGCCAGGCGAGAAGATTGTACTCGTTCTCATCTCCTCCCAATTCGATGTATGTGCGTATTTTGATGTAATCGTCTTCGGAACCTGTGAACAGAGAACGGTTGTCGGTGATATCGTCGGGCATTTCGCTCTCGACGATAAGAGGAACATTCATTCCGGTGATTTCTTTCTTCAGTCTGTCGAATTTTTTGAAATAGGTAAGTCCTGCGTGAACTCTTATAATAACCAAATCGCAGTCGATCAGCGAACCGACCGCTTCGACGAAGTACTTCTCATTGTCATCGATATCGTTGGTTCCGAACTGCCACAAATCGATATCGTATCCATTCTCCCTCAGTCTTCTCATCGCCCTCGGTGTGAGTTCGTTATCCTGAGATTCACAGATAATGTTCAGTATCCTCATCCTATCACTCTGCTGTTCACTATGTTTTTGATTCTGTGTGCAAGTTTGTCGGCTTTGAGATCCTCGAGCCTGAGGTACACTCCGTTCAGCCTCTCCGAGAGATGCAGTGCGTTGTCCAAATGGGGGAATCCGATTCCCGTGTCCACGACAATCCAAATCGCCGAACTGTCCTTTCCTATCGTTGATCCCATGTTCATCGCATCCGAAAGCGGATCTCCGTCGGATATCGATGCATTGGCTCTTCCGTCTGTGGCCAATATTACGTAGCATTTCTCACCGGGATTGGCTCTCTTTTCTTTCTTGATTTCGAGATGCGCCTTCAGCATGGCTGCAGCCAACGGAGTTGTTCCTCCGGTAGGCATCTCTTTCAGTTTTTTGTAAGCGAAATCCACACTCTTTGTGAAAGGTAACAGTATTTCGGCCTTATCGGCTCTGAACGAAATCAATCCCACTCTGTCCCTGTTCTTGTACGATTCCTGCAAAAGCGAAAATACTGCGCCTTTGACCGCAATCATTCTCTTCCTTGCGCCCATGGAACCGGACGCATCTACCACGAATAAGATCGACACACCGTTCTTCTTTTCCCTGATTTTCTGACGGAGATCGCTCTTTTCCAAAACAAGAGCCATATCTCCTCTCTGACGGTATTTCTGATACGGTGCGGCTACGCGGATACTCGCATCGAATGCCAAATCCGTCACTTCGGATCTGGGGATTTCGGATTTGATGTACCTTCCCGTCTTGTCCGTACTGCGGCATTTCTCATGTTTTCCTCCGCCTTTGGAGGAACCCATGGAACCGAGGGGTTTCAGTGAAACGAAATCAATTACGCTGAAAGTGCTGCCGATATCGAATACTTTATCCTCAGCGGCTTCTCCTTCGCCGGATTCCTGCTGTTTTGACTGGTTTTCCTCACGTCCGTTGCTGCTCTTGTCACTGGACATGGGCGGGGGTTGGGAATTAGACTGATCGTTACCTGAATTGGATGATGACGAATTATCTTCGGGAGTATCGGTGATTCTGTGTCTGAGACAGAGTCTTGCCGCTTCTTTCATATCGTCGAGTGTAACGGTATCTCTTCCGTTCAGTGCGGATATTGCCATTGAAACGTTGGTTACGGCCAAATCACCGCGGTGTCCTTCCACTCCCGATTTAATGCATAATTCCGAAATTATCTTCAGAATGTCATCGTTTACCGAAACATACTGCAGACGTTCCCTTGCGTTTTCTATGTCTTTGCGGATTTTTGCGCATTCGTTTTCATATGAAGATACGAACGAGTCGGGATCTTTATCGAATTCCGTCCTGCGGCGGAGAATCTGATATCTGTTTTCCTCATCGTCTGTACCGCCGATATCCACGCAGATGTCGAATTTATCGAGAAGATGCGGATTGAGAGGATTTTCGGAGACGTTCATCGTTCCGATGAAAACTGCATCGCAGGGATACTCATACGACATCCCCTCTTTCTCTACCGTGACTTTACCGGAAATAACCGATTCGAGTATCTGATCCAAAACAGCGTCATCCATGAGGTTGACATCGTCTGCGTGAAGGATATTGCCGTGGGATTTTTCGAGAATTCCCGGCATCATGTGTCTTACGCCTGTTGAAATTGTTTTTTCAATATCCAACGTACCGAAAATCTCGCTGTCGCTCGTACCCAACGGAAGATTCACTATCTTCTTGTCGGAAATGCTCGTCAGAGATCTCACAACGGTTGTTTTTGCAGAGCCTGTTGTACCCTGGATCAGCACCGTTTTCACGTTATCGGACGTAAGTGCAACTGTCAGTGCTCTTTTGACATCGTCCAACCCGACTATTGCGGGTAACGGGAACGTTCCGGACTGAACGCTCATATGCTCTTGATCCATCTGTCGAGCTCCTTGGCATCGATTGTGGATTCCTGGAACGGGTTACGTCTCATACGATGCGTAAGCACGAGATTCGCGATACTTGCGACATCTTCCTTCAGAACGGATGTGCGTTCGTAATATGCGGCATGCGCAGATGCGGCTTTCAGAAGAGTAATGTCTGCTCTGTGGCCGTCGACACCGAAGTACAGCGAAGCTTCCACGGCCATCTTCAGTGCATCGTCCTGGAGTGTCATATCCTCCATTCTGTCTTTGGCGGCCATGATTTTGTTTCTGAGCTCTTCCTGTTCTCCTGCGTATTTTTCAATGAACGATTCGGGATCTCTGTCGAATGAGAGTCTTCTCTTGATGACTTCCGTTCTCGATTCGACATCCTTTTCACTCTTGACATCAACCGCCATACCGAATCTGTCCAATAACTGCGGACGGAGATCTCCCTCTTCGGGATTCATCGTTCCGACGAGAATGAATTTCGAAGGGTGTGTGAACGATACGCCTTCTCTTTCGATGTAATTCCTTCCCATTGCGGCGGAATCCAAAAGAAGATCGACTATGTGATCGTCGAGAAGGTTTACTTCGTCGACATACAGTATGTTTCCGTTGGCTTTTGCAAGTACACCGGGTTCGAATTTCTTCTTACCTGTTTTGATTGCGTACTCCAAATCCAACGTACCTGCGACACGGTCCTCGGTTGCACTGAGCGGAAGGTCGACAACTTTCATCCTCACCTGTTCCAATTCCAACTCCTCGCCTGCTTCGAGTTTTTCAAGACAATACGGACAGACTTTGTCTTTCCTTGAAGGGTCGCAGTGGAACGGACATTTCGATGCCGTTCTCTCGGGAAGGAGATCCGCGAGCGCACGGACCGCCGTCGATTTTGCCGTACCTTTCTCTCCTCTGATCAGTACGCCTCCGATAGACGGGTTGATTATGTTGAAAATGAGAGCGTTCTTCATCTCGTTCTGACCGACTATCGCGGTGAACGGGTAGACTGCATCTGCCATCGTCACACCTTCAGGTCCTTAATCTTCTGAAGAACTTTTACGGTCTCATCCCATGATTTGGGACAGAGATCTTCCTGTGTAAGTTCAAAAATTATTGTTGTTTCGTAGTCTTCTTCGCTCGAGAACCTTATCGGAAGTACGCGGTAGCCCTCGGCGTTGAATCCCTTGAGTTTGGGATTATTGACGACAGATGCACCGTAATTGTTCGGGAAGTGGAAGATTTTGTGAAATCTGTCACCCTCCATACAACCGCATTTGCAATCTGCGTTCAAATCAACAACGTATTCTTCGAATTCCATATCTGTTCCCCCAACAAATCTGTCTATTCCTTGTGTTGGCACTTATTTTTGATAATATAAGAGAGACGGTTTTTGCATCATTATTTATGCGGAATCTGAGATGATGGCGTATACATCCATATAAACAATCCCTGTTAAAACGGATTTGATGTTAAATTGTTGTATACTGTTCATATAGTAGAACTCCGACGGAAAACAGAATTTTGCAACATTATACAGACTGGCTCTTAGCAATACGTAAGCCAATGTCAAAGTACCGCCAAATCAGCACATAATCTTAATTTCACTCAATCCGAGGCGGAAACCAATCGTATGGCTTTTATCATACCTTGCGGTTCACGTAACATCACCATGTCGGAAGAAGGGAATAACAGTTCAGGAAAAAAGTACGAAAATCACTTCCTGAGATCGTTCTGCGCATTCATCATCATCTGTATCACGTTCGTTCACTACGAACCGTCGTGGGTTGTACTGAACGACATCAGATTCTACCACCTGATCGAAGGTGTCGGAAGATTCGCAATTCCCGCATTCTTCATGGTATCCGGTTATTTCCTGTTCTCTTCGGACGGACATTCGGAAAACAGACTGGGAAAGAAACTGCTTCACATAGTATTCCTTGTGATTTTCATCAAACTGCTCTATCTGATTATCGATCTCATATGGTTGGGATGCGGAATAGAGCACTGGCACGACGGTGTTGTCGACTGGAATTACGTCATCAGCGACACTCTTACCGCAGAATGGAATACAATGCCGATATGGTTTGCATACTGCCTCGCATTGGTGTACGCATTCCATTGGATTCTCCATAAGAAAAATATCAGTTTCAAGTACGCAATGTACATCGGAATTGTATTCGTTGCAATCGATCTTTTCTTCTGCGAAGTACTGTTATTCTTCAATGTAACGGAAATTTTCGGTATGGACTGTGTCAAACTCGGTGAAAACGCATACCCGTTCATCGGAATGCTGTTCTTCTCCTTAGGTTACTACCTGCATAAGTACAGGAAAGAATTCGATGAAAAATTCAGCAACGAAGCACTGATTATCATTTTCATTTCGGGATTCCTTCTGTCACTCTTCGAGTTCATGTATCTGTACCAGTACTACAGCGGCGGTAACGGAAGTGCGAATCTTACATTCGGTTCGATATTACTTGCGTTTTCACTGTTCTTAGGATCGTTCAGACTGAGAGAGGATCAGCTCAGAAACAGAACCATGGAATTCATGGGAAGAGAACTTCTTCCGTGGGCATACGGTTTCTACATGGCGGCGATTCTTATCGTAAGAACATTCCTGCTTCCCGCATTGCCTTCGGATGACAGTACGATATTGGATATCATCGGTGTGATATCCGCAATTGTTCTCGACTTCCTGCTCGCATACGTATGGTGGCTCTTCCTGAAATTCACCGTCGGCCGTAAGAAAACCACAGGATGATATCATGGATATCAGGGTCGTGCTCATCGACGGATACATCGACGATCCGGCCGCATTGGGTGTTCCGCCGTATATTTCGCCGATTGTAAGAGCCGTTGCGGGTGCTGCAATGGATGCAGGTGCGGATGTCGAGTATATCACGATCGATATGATCCGCAGAGGCCGTAAGATTCCGGATGCGAATGTAAGTGTCGTAATTTCCGGAAACACCGTTCCCGGGAAATACATCAGATCGATGCCTATGTCCCTGAAAGAGCTGGGAAACATTCTTCCTTCATTAAAAGGATGGAAACTCATCGGAGGTTCCGCCGCATCCTCGGAAATTGCGGAAAAATTCGATTTTGCGATAAAAAACGACCTTGCCGCATCTCTTTACGACGGAATGACGGGAAAAGAGGTCGGGGAAAGATACCGCACACTCGATGAATGGAACAGATGGATGATGCTCGGTGCCGATATCGTAAAACAGCACCAGGATTTCCCTTATCCGCTGATTGCGGAAATTGAGTCATACAGAGGATGTCACAGATATGCATCGGGCGGATGTTCGTACTGTATCGAACCTCTGAAAGGAAAACCCCTCATGCGTTCTCCTCAGGATATAATCGCGGAAGCGAAGAAACTGAAAGAACTCGGCGTAAGAAACATCCGCATAGGCGGACAGACATGTATCGTCTCATACGGTTCCGAAGACGATTCCGGCGTTCCGAGGCCGAATCCCGATGCGGTATCGGAATTATTCTGCGGCCTGAAAGAATTGGATTTCGATGTGTTACACGTGGACAATGCCAACGCCGCAGTCATATCCGAGTATCCCGAAGAATCGGAAAAAATCCTGAAAATCTTAACGGAATGCTGTACTCCCGGCAACGTTCTGGCACTCGGAATGGAATCCGCGGATATCAGAGTAATAAACGCCAACAATCTCAACAGCACACCGAAACAGGTTTTGGATGCCGTGAGAATGATCAACCGTGTGGGAGGGCATCGCGGTGAAAACGGAATGCCCTGTCTGTTACCCGGTCTGAACCTCATATCGGGATTGGACGGAGAATCGAAGGAAACGTACGATATCAACATGGAGTTTCTGCGTAAAGTCATCGGCGAAGGATTGATTGTCAGGAGAATAAACATCAGACAGGTTCTCCCCGTCAGAAGAGAATACAGCACAAAGGTTGACGGTAATTTCTTCAAAAAATACAAACAGGGAATAAGAGAGGAAATCGACCACGTTATGCTTCAGCGTACAGTTCCCAAAGGCACTGTACTGAAAGATGTCTTCATGGAAATCCACGACGGAAATATCACATTCGGAAGACAGATCGGTTCGTATCCTCTTCTTGTGGGTATTCCGTACAGAATCGACTGCGGAAAGGCATATGATGTCATAATCACAGACTGGGGATTCAGATCGGTTACCGGTCTTGTATACCCGTTCGACATCAACCACGCAGCGATGAGCGCAATATCCTCCCTTCCAGGGATCGGAAAGAAGAGAGCTGCATCCGTCGTAAGATACAGGCCTTATTCGTCATACGAAGACCTTTCGAAAGCAATTGACGACAAAACCGTAATCGAAGGACTCAGAGGACTTCTGTCCTTCGAGTGATAGTTATTTTACGAACCAAGACGTACGGCGGAATATGGACTCCGCAATGCTGTCGAGATTTCCGTTCCTAAGGGACGCGTCTAAGTATGTATCGGAAAGCGGAGCCGACATCGAAATGCTGATTTCCGACGATCTTCTCGAGGATGCCCGCAAAAGAGGAATCCAGAGAGTTGAGGATGCAATCGAAAAATCGGAAGTCAGATATGTGTCCACAATAACAGAGAACGAAAGGCTGATGGAAGTTCTTTCATACCCATATGCCAGAATGATAGTTTCTCTGATTAACGACCGTTTCCTCACCAAGAGATACGCACTTGCGGAATCGGTGAGAATGAACAAATTACTGGGAGACAGTCCGTTGGCGACGGCATTGGAAGTGTCAAAGGAACTGGGTGTCAATTCCACCATGGACGACAGCAGACTGAAGATGCACTTCACGGATTATCTGAAATTCTCCACCAGGATCAAAAGTCCCGAATGGAAACTGATCAACCATCAGATTTACGGCGGATATGTGTTCCTTCCGCATGAGAAATTCGACCGTACCCTTCAGAATGCGCTTCAGGACAAGATTGAATCTGAATTACCGCTTCCTTTATCAGATGAAATAATCGCGGCGATATCCGAAGATGCCGGGAAAGTAAAGAGGCACATGGAATCCGTGAAGAGTAAGTTCGAACCTAAATTCACAGGTAAACTCGAAGATGCGGAACTTCCGCCGTGTATAAGATCGCTGATTGCGAACGCAGTGCAGGGAGTGAACCTTCCGCACAGCGGAAGGTTCGCATTGGTGTCGTTCCTTCACGCAATAGGAATGAATTCGGAACAGATTCTGACCGTATTCGCGCAGTCGCCGGATTTCGACGAATCCAAGTCAATCTATCAGATTAAGCATATCACAGGCGAATTAAACGGAACGGACGGATACACTCCGCCGGAGTGCCACACTATGAAATCCAACGGTCTTTGTATCGAACCTGACAACCTGTGTAACAGCGAAAAAATGAATCACCCTCTCACCTACTACAGAATAAAGACCAATGCACCGAGGGTACCGAAGGAGAATTGAATATGGATGTATCGGAGCGTTTCATAGAACTTACAAAAATTCCGAGACCGTCGGGTCACATCGAAAAGATGCAGGAATTTCTGAAAGATTTTGCAGAAAAACGCAGCATATACTGTGAACAGGACGAAGCAGGCAACATTCTGATGGTCCGTCCCGGAAAGACAAAGTCTGTGGCATTACAGGGTCACCAGGACATGGTTGCTTCCAAAATTCCCGGAAAAGTATTCGATTTCACTAAGGATCCTATCGAAATAATAATCGACGGAACACACATCCGCGCAAACGGAACGACACTCGGTGCGGATAACGGCGTAGGCATCGCAATGATGCTCAACGCGTTGGATTCAGAAGAACTGAAAGATGTTTCTTTGGAATGTCTTTTCACAGCCAACGAAGAAGTAGGACTTCTCGGTGCGAACAGACTGAAAAATAACATCCTGAAGTCGAAATATCTCATCAATCTCGATATGGAGAATGAGAACAAGATTACGGTGGGATGTGCAGGTGCCGCGAATATTTTCTCCGTATTCAGACCGGAAATCATATCTGCATCCGGTAAATGGTTTACACTGAAGGTTACGGGCCTGATGTCGGGACATTCGTCTATGGCGGGATTCGGAAGAGCCAACGCAATAAAACTTGCAGCGGGATTTCTCGGAAAATTAGACGGTATCGAAATTTCATCAATTTCCGGAGGTACATTCAACAACGTCATTCCCATGGAGTGTACCGTTGTCTTCTCAACATCCGACACATCCGCAGATAAGAAACTCGCATCCTATATCGGCGATATTTCACAGAAATATCACGAAACGGATCCGAACATATCAATCACCGTTTCATCCGCGGAAACACCGAAAACATCGTTCGACTCCGTAACATCGAAAAAATTGGTGTCATCACTGATTGCATGTCCGAACGATCTTCTCGGAAAAGGCGAGAGAGGAATCACGGCATCTTCCAATCTCGGTGTGATAAAATCAGATGACAAAATAGAGATACTCTGTATGGCAAGAGATGCTAAAGATGACCTGCTGGCACATCACGCGGAAAGCATAAGAGACACATTCCTGAATGCAGGTGCGGATTCGGATATACAGTATCTTTTCCCCTCATGGCATGAGGAAGAGGGCTCCGAATTACAGAAGATTTCAACTTCCGTTTACAGAAGAATGTACAGCCGCGAACCGCAGATCGAAATCACTCACGGAGGTCTCGAATGCGGTGTAATCAGCAACAAATGCCCGGGAATACAGGCAATCGCAATCGGACCCGATATGAGAGGAGTTCACACTCCCGACGAATATTTGGATGTGGAATCAGTGAGAAGATGCGAAAGATTTGTCTTCGAATTGGTAAAAGAACTGGCCCGTACGTAATCAGAAGGCCCACTTTTCCAATCTGTCGTTCCAATCGACACTTCCCGGACTGTGCCCGTCGGCATCTCCGCCGACAATTTTGAGGACTTCCGATGCAACTTCTTCGGGAGAAAGATGTGTACAGTCGATTTCGTACGTCGGAATCTCGGAATTCACGGATTCGGTCAGAATTATGTCCAATACTTCGGAAAGCACATTTTCTTCGACTTTTTTCTTATCGTATCCTCTTGCACTCAGCCTTTCGGCGAGAACATCGGGATCGCATCTGAGAACAATAATCAGATCGACATCGACAAAATGCGAAAGATGGCCGTCAAGGAATACCAATCCCTCAAAATTCTCGGACATTACCGAATCGTTGAGTTTCTCGACATCCACGTCGTAAGAACCTGCATCCGCATCGAATTCTCCGAGGAGATTGTGTTTCTCCGCATAGGAACGGATGTCAATCACATTGTGATCCTTTCTCAGAATTCCGGAAACGGTGCTCTTTCCCACTCCGGGCGTTCCCGTGATTGCAACTAACATATTCACAGCTCCGAAAGATACGGGTCCGCACGTTCCATAACCGCGTCCCAGGTAGGTGTATTGGTCAATGTTCCCGTTTTTTCCACAATGAATGAAGAAACGGTTGCTGCAACAATAACAGACTCTTCGATAGACATTCCGCGGTACTGTCCTGCGTAAAATCCCGCTCTGAAGGAATCTCCCGCGCCTGTCGCATCTACTACCTTATCCGCTTTCACAACAGGGAAATGCGTGCAGTTTCCGTCGATGTAAAGATCGCATCCGTCCGAACCTTTCGTACAGAGTATGAAAGGATGTTTCACATGTGCAAATGATTCCGCGCCGAGATATTTCAGAACGGATTCAGCCTCGAATCTGTTACAGAATAACATATCGGAAACAGACAGCGCATCGTTCAGATTCTTACTGTTCCAGAGTCTGTGAATTTCCTGTGCGGGATCGAATGCCGTAATCCTTTCTTTCGATCTCAGTTCCCTCATCATGCGTATGTGGTAATCGGGTTCTCCCGTACAGAAGTGAACAAATTTCGATTCCTTCGCATTCTTCAGAAGATCGATTCCCAATTTAGATGCGTACCCGTGAGGTCCCTGGAAGAACAGTACTTTCTGATCGAGATTGCTGTCGTTGATCACAAGGGCGGTAGACGTATCGTAACCGTCGACTTTGACCATCTCATCGAGAATCAAACCGCTTGATCTCATGAGTTCTTCGTATTTCTCCGGCATATCGCGGCCGACAAACGAACAGATTGCAGTGGGTACACCCAATCTCGCTGCCGTTACGGCAACATTCGCAGCCGTACCGCCGAGACTTGTTTCCTTTGAAAGCACATCGACAGATGTGTTCATCTTCGGAAACCGATCCACTGTCATTATCTGATCCAATGACACGTGCCCGTATACCGTGAGAAACGGCTTCATGTGCCTTCCTTCCATCCTGTGATGTATTCTTTCTGAGCTTTCGAGAGTCTGTCGATTTTCACGCCCATTGCCTTGAGTTTGTGCTCCGCAATGGTGACATCGATTTCATGGGGAACCGTATGCACTCCCTTGTTCATAGTATCGTGATTCTTGACAAGATACTCAAGTGCCAGTGCCTGAACTGCGAAGCTCATATCCATAATCTCCGCAGGGTGTCCCTGTCCTGCGGCGAGGTTCATCAAACGTCCTTCTCCTATGAGGAATAACTTCTTTCCGTTGACATCGTACTCATCGACGAACTCACGTACTCTGACAACACTCTTCGACATCGCTTCCAGATCTTTTTTGCTGATTTCGTTGTCGAAGTGTCCGACATTACCCATGATGCATCCGTCTTTCATGACTTCGAAATGCTCGCGTGTGACAATGTCCTTACAACCGGTAACGGTCATGATGATATCCGCATTCTTCACGGCTTCAATCATCGGCATGACTTCGAAACCGTCCATTTTAGCCTCGATTGCTCTGATCGGATCGACTTCCGTAACGGTAACGGATGCTCCGAGTCCTTTTGCTCTCATTGCGACTCCTTTACCGCACCATCCGTATCCCGCAACAACGAGATGTTTACCGGAAACCATCAGATTGGTGGCGTTCATCCATCCGTCGAATGCGGACTGTCCGGTTCCGTATCTGTTGTCGAAGAGGAACTTCATCTGAGCATCATTAACGGCCATGACCGGGAACTCGAGCTTTCCGTCGTCCGCCATCGCTCTGAGACGTACGATACCTGTAGTGGTTTCTTCGTTCGCTCCTTTGATGTTTTTGAGTAATTCCCTTCTCGAAGTGTGAACCATTGCGATAAGGTCCGCACCGTCGTCTATGATGTAATCCGGACCCATGTCGAGAACCGTGTTCAGATGACTGTAATACTCCTCCTGGGTCTCGCCTTTTTTAGCGTAGACGTCAAGACCGTATTTCTCACGCAGTGCCAATGCAACCGAGTCATCCGTGGACA
This sequence comes from Anaerovoracaceae bacterium, assembly GCA_963625795.1. Classification (GTDB taxonomy): domain Archaea; phylum Thermoplasmatota; class Thermoplasmata; order Methanomassiliicoccales; family Methanomethylophilaceae; genus Methanarcanum. The sequence continues at coordinate 11,882 of CAVFUJ010000005.1, read as the reverse complement.
GAGGATTGCAGCTTGCGAGGCGTATTTCCGCACCCGCTTCCGCCAACGTGATTGCAAGAATACCTGTCTTGGCCTCCGTGTGGAGTGCCATTGCGACCTTCAGTCCTTTGAGCGGCTTTTCTTTTCTGAAGCGCTCTCTTATCTGCTGAAGGACGGGTGTGTGCATCTCCGCCCAATGCAGTCTCAGGACACCTTTCTCGAGAAGTTCGTCATCGATCATGATGTCAGTCAGGAACGAATGCAGATAGTTAATTCTTATCAGTCGGCCGCAGTCATGAGGTATGAGGAGATCTCCTGCAGGAGTTCCTTCCTGTTCCTGTTGCTGTCGTATGATTTGATTATTCTGTCAATCTCGGCGTCGTTTCCTCTTAATTCTTCGATGAAACGGATGATATTCTTCAGCGCACGTGTCAGCTCATCCGAAATAGGTACAGTTGCCGTCTTGGATGTTCTCGATATAGGATTGATATCGATGGAAATCACAACTTTTCCCATTTTCACGAGTGCTTCCGCCCTGTCGCCGTCTTCAATCGGAACAACGATTGCATCGCAGTCGAAGAGTGTTTTAGTGCATAATGCACGGTCGTGGTTCAGTCCGGGAATCCTTGCTTCGGGCGTTCCGCCGAGAACCTCTTTACACCCCTGGGATTCCATATACTCAATCAGAAGTTTCATCCTCTCTTCGGTACGGTGGAAGATGTTAATCTCCAACGGTGCGGGAATTGTCTCGGAAAGAGTGATAAGATTCTCCGCATCCAATGCGGCTGCGTTACCGTTCACGCATACCAACGGTCTCTTCGCTCTGAGAAGATATGCCGCAGCGGCTTTTTCCGCTTCCAGTGACGGAGGAAGTGTCTTCTCTCCCATGAGGTAGTCGAATGCCTCTCCCCTTCCGTGGGAAATGAGACCTGTAGGGTTCACGAGACCTTTTTCTACCGCATCTGCGAGACGCTCTCTGACCATCAGCGATTTGTACCTGGGATGATCCTTGGGAATGTTGTTCACGTTCCGTCGTATCTTGGAACTGTTCTAAATCTCTATCTATGGATTGAAGTGTAAAATCTCAGTACATAACGGTCGATGGGAATATATCCGACATGAATCTACCGTCATTCCGATGACCGATATCCGTATAGTCCTCGTCGCGCCGAAGTTCGAAGGCAACATCGGAGCCATAGCAAGATCGATGGCAAACTTCGACATCAGCGAACTCTATCTTGTGCACCCCTGCCCCATAGGCGACGATGCATACAGGAGGGCAAAACACGGATCCGGTATCCTGGATAATGCAAAGATTGTCGATACAATCGATGAAGCCGTGGAAGGATGTTTCCTCGTCGCAGGTACGTCGGGTGTAGCCTCCAAGGGAGAGAACAACTACATCAGAATCCCTGTTTCCGCACATGATTTTGCGGAAAAGGTGAGAGATTATCCTGAAAAAATTGCATTGATTTTCGGAAGGGAAGATATCGGACTTCTTCAGGACGAATTGGCGAGATGCGACGTGCTGGTACATGTGCCTACAAGCGACACCTATCCGATTCTGAATCTTTCACATGCAGCTACTATTGTAATGTACGAACTCTTCGGAAAAACATTGGAAGCTCCGGAACCTGCGGATCATATCGAGAAAGAAAGACTGTTCTCATTCTTCGACGAATTGTTGGACAATATCGATTATCCCGAACAGAGGAAAGGATACACCTCGGCTATGTTCAGAAGAATGATCGGACGTGCGGTTCTTACGAAATATGAGTACAACACACTCATGGGTGTGTTCGGAGATTCTTCGAGACTCATTACAGGCAAACTGAGCTATCCCAGTCAGAAGAAGTGAAATCTTCTTACGCTTCGGTACATCCGATTCTTCCGAGTAATTCGGATTCGGGACGCAGAACACCGAGACATTTCAGTACGTACCAAATCATCACGAATCCCATGAGAAGGAACTGTGTGAATATGTACGGGAATAAATCGTACGTACTGATGATTGCGTAGAATGCCAACACGGCAAAACATGCAACGAAGAAGAACTTCCTGTTGATGATGTCCCTGATACATGAGAAGAATATCGCAACGATGAAAAGTGCTGCATAACAGACAACGGCCAACTGATGGATTCTGTCGTCTGTCTTGTCGAGAAGACCCACACCGATTAATGATATGCCGGCAAGCAAAGCGAACACTCCTGCGGTCTTCATAAGTTTCGATTTGTTGAAAACAATCCACATAAGTGAGGATACCGCGAACAGTATTCCCGCGACACAGCAGCTGACTTTGAACGATGTGGCTATTGCATCGTTGGAAGAAACACCGAGATCGCAGATTACGTTCACTTCGAGTCTCCAATTACTGTCAAGAATAATTCCGAAAATGACGTCGAGGCTTATGACGGCGACGGCAAGGATACCGATTGCCGCATAGAACTTCGCATTGCGTAACGCAAGACCCATGTAACGTCAACACCGATTGAATATAAAACCGTTAATAAAAGGAAGAAAGGTAAAAGGTTTGAAAGTGTCAGTCAGACAACCGTCCGCTTATCCGAACAATGCGCTCAGACCAGCGGCAGCCTCTTCCTCACTGACCTCTTCCTCTTCGGGCTCCTCTTTTGCGGGAGCTGCTGCTGCGCCTGCTGCAGGTGCTGCTGCAGGTGCTGCTGCGGGAGCTGCCATAACGGAGGCAGATTCAATTGCCTCTTTGATGTCAACTCCGTCGAGTGATGCGATCAGTGCCTTGACTTTGGCTGCGTCAGCGTCTACACCAGCGGCTTTGAGGATTGCTGTAACTGCGTCCTCTGTGATTTCTTTGCCTGCTGCGTAAAGCACCATTGCACTGTAGATGTACTCCATAGTATTCAACCTCCAATTTTAACCGAATAATGCACTAAGGCCAGCTGCTGCTTCTTCTTCGCTGACCTCTTCCTCTTCTTCGACAGGTGCTGCCTCTGCCTGTGCGCTCGCTGCGGGAGCTGCTGCGGGTGCTGCCGATGCTGCGGCACTAAGCCTCGCACCGATGCTGCCGTCCGTGTAGTTCGCTGCTGAAGCGACTGAAAGCATCTGTGAATCTGCTTTCGCAAGGAGCATCTTTATGTTGTCTCTGGTTGGGATCGCGGCTGATATTGAGAGACCCATAGCCTCCCTGAATGCTTTTGTAATCAGCGGTACAATCGTTTCCTTTGTCGGGAATCCGATAGATACACCGAGTGCGAGAGCATTCCTTGCAGCCGTAGCGAACATTGTTGCGTAGTAATCGTCCGGGATGTTCAATACGTCCCTGTGGTAGATTGTACCATCTTCGTAGGCGGCCCTGAGGTCAAGTCCTACGACCATGGGCAAAATCTCCAGCTTGGGGAGCATTGCCGCCACATTCGCCGGGACAGGCTGTCCTGCCTTAACGAGTGTGGTATCCTTTTTGATAACAATCTTTCCGCCGTCAATTGCAGCGGGAAGACCCAGTTTCTGAAGTTCTCCGATGATAGGTCCCGGTCCGAACGGTGTGGGTCCCTGGTGGACTGTAATGTCCATGGGAGCAATCTGTCCTGCTTTCGCAGGTGCCGCCGTCTTTGTGCTCTCAAGCTGTTTGAAAAGCTTGAAGGGGTTAAGGTCGGTGGCAATGATTGCACACTGTCCGTGGATTGCAGACTTCAGTTCTTCGAGTCCGGGCTTCTGCTTAGCTGCCTCGTCGATAGCCAGGAACATAAGATTGTTCTTGGTCATCTTGAGTGTAGCGTGCTGCCTAAGTCCCGCCCTCATGGCCTGAATCTGCTGACCTGCGATTCCCGACATGTCGACTACTGCGACAACGGGCTTCGCGGCCATTTCCTCGACAAGTTCCTTGACGAGATCCTTCTTCCATGTTGCGACGTGTGCCATATTTCGAACCTCCTCAGATCAGCCTCTCAGACGGACCCATTGTGGTCTTCACGTAGGATGAAGCGATGTTCATCCTTCCCTTCTCGAGCTTGAGCTCGACACGTTTGAGTATGGTGTCGATGTTTTCTGCAATCTCTTCGGGTGACATGTCGACCGTTCCGACGGGTGCGTGGAAGGTAATCCTGTCTTTAGTCCTGACAGAAACAGTCTTGCGGAGACCTTCGATCATTCCCGTGGGGTCCTGTCCCGGGGGAATGGGCTTAGGCATCTTACCGCGAGGACCGAGAACGGTACCGAGCCTCTTACCGACAACTCCCATCATGGGTGCTTCGGCAATGAAGTAATCGATGCTGTTCGCGAGCTTCTTCGCCTGTTTCTTATCGTCAGCGATCGCCTGAAGTTCATCAGCTGTGACCGTGACGTCGGCAACGTCTTTGGCTTTCTGGACAAGTTCGCCACCACCAATCACACAGATACGGATTGCTTTGCCGCGGCCGTTAGGCAGAACGATATCGTCTGTAATACGGTTCTTAGGCATAGAAAGATCCACATCTTTGAGATTGATGGCCAACTCAACCGTTTCAGTAAAATTGCGCTTCTTTGCACTTTCGAGTGCCTTCTGCACAGCCATTACGGTTGGTTTTTCTGCCAATTCAATTCCTCCTCGTAGTGCTTGCGAGTCCTAGGACTCTCCTACAAGTACGAAACGCTAATCAGTGACCTGTATATAAAGGTAAGGTCAGTTTTACATACGGAAAATGCTCATTTACTGAGAAATTCCGTTCTCCGGACGTAATTGAGTATGCTCGAAGGATTGTAAATGTCGGTATCTCCGAAGCGGTATCCGTCATAGTATTCCGTAACCTCTCCGAACTTCTCCGGATGATTACATTCGGCACAGATCTGTCTTACATCCTCTTCGGTAAAGCCGAACATTCCGCTGAATTGTTTTCCGAAAATATCGTTCGGAATGATGTTATTCGTTCCGCGGAAAACATCTCCGATGAATTCCGTACCGATTACGATACCGAGCTGAAGAGAATTGTTACCTTTAAGCAGAGGAGAAAACGACCGATCAAGAAATCTTATAATCTCACGACGGTCGGATTTACCGACGGTATTGTTCAGGACAAAGTCGTAATCGTCTATCAGCACCGCAACCTTGGAATCATGATATTTTCCGAGCAGATAACTGAGATTCGTAAACGCATTTGCCGTCTCGACTTCGGAACCCAGTCCGTTGTAAAGATCGGTGAAAATTTTTTTATCGGGTTCCGTCAGCTTCGGAGAATCGAGAACATACAGAAATTCTCCGAATATTTCGCGTATTTTCTCACTGAATGCTCTCAGAAATCCTTCGTAATTCCTTACTTCCGATCTTAGATTCAGATGTATAACGGGAAATGCGTTTCTGTAACGGTCGAATTCGGAATAGTTTGAAATCTCCAATCCGTCAAACCACGTATTTCCTTTATACCTGATATTAAGGAAAGCATCAAACATACTGAGATTCAGCGACTTACCGAAACGGTGCGGTCCGGTGAAAAGGTACACTCCGTTTCTGTTCTTACCCAGTATCTTCTCTATGAACAGACTCCTGTCGACATAGTACAGATCGTTACCGCGGACGGTTTTGAAATCGGAAACACCGACGGAGAGCTGTTTCATATTACCGAGTGAGTTTCCGGAACCATATAAAATTCACCCGATATCAAAACGGCCGTGACAAAGTGTCAGTCATCCGAATGCTGTATTATTGCATTCACATACCGATACATTCCACATTCACATGAGCCAGATATCAAAATTTACAGTAAAAACAGATACCCGGAACAGTGATTTCATTACGGTTTTTCACACCGCTGAGTACCAAAAGCCTTATTATATTGTTGCAGTTCTCCAAAACAGGTAATAAATATGAAAGGTTTCCGCGTAACAGGTTCCTTCGATGATGTCAGACAGGGCAGCCAGCCTTACTCCGTTGAAATTGCGGCAGAAGATGAGGCGGCAGCAAAGGAGCAGATTGTCTCCACATTGGGCAGCAAGCACAAAGTGAAGAGATGGCAGGTCAGAGTCGACAAGATCGAGGAAATCCCCAACGGTGAGATCGTCGACCACGTCGTCAGATACAAAGTGACCGGTGAGTAAACATGGATGACGGTGAGCTCCGTCAGGCACTTGCCACCCTCGAAACAATGAGGGTACAACTCGACGCTATGGCGCAGCAGGCAAGATTCTTCCAGCTTTCATTGGAAGAAACCCTCAGGGCACGCGATACCCTGAACGCATTCGCGAACGCAAAGGAGGGTGACGAGATACTCGTTCCCGCAGGAGCATCATCATTCGTCATCGCGACGGTCACATCCAAGAGGAAAGCCGTCGTAGGCATCGGTAACAAAGTGTCCATCGATATGGACCTCGAAGATGCCGCCAAATACATGTCGGACAGTGCAGAGGAAGTCAGAGAAGCTATCCAGAAGCTCAATGACACCATCAAGCAGACCGATGCTCAGGCGAAATCGCTCTCCATGGCTGTCCAACAAGAATATCAGAGAAGACAGCAGTGAGTGTTCTCATGTTCGATTCCCTGAAGAATAAACTCAAGGGCATTTTCAAGAAAGCGCCGGCAAATATCGCAGAAACACCTGCGGAACCCCCGGCCGAGACACCCAAGGCTGTTCCCGAAGTCAAAAAGGAACAGCCTGAGGTTCCTCTTTCACAGGAAGTTCACACCGAACCCGTGAAAGAGGAAAAACCCGCAGAAGTCAAACCTGCGGAGCAACCCAAAGCACCTCTCTCCAGAAAAGAACAGATGAAACTGGAGAAGGAAGCGAAAAAGAATGCATCGTCTTCACCCGTAGGCTCTATGCTCACGGACAGTTTCCTCGGTAAAAAGATCAAAGACGAATCCCTTGACGATTTCCTCTGGGAATTGGAAATAGCATTGCTGGAAGCCGATGTGGCCTTACCCGTAGTCGAAGAGATAAAGAACGGCGTAAGGGAAAACCTCCTCGGCAAGAAATTCTCCCGCGATCACACTTTGGAAGAGATTGTCGAACTCTCCGTCAAAGATGCGGTGAGAAATGTTCTCAAAATCAACGAATTCGATTTCGATTCCTGGTTCGAGGAACAGGAAAGACCGACATCCATTATGTTCGTCGGCATCAACGGTACCGGAAAGACGACTGCAATCGCAAAGATCGCAAACCGTCTTATGAAGAACGGACACACCGTCGTACTTGCGGCGGGAGATACATTCAGAGCCGGTGCAATCGAACAGCTTACGATTCATGCGGACAAGCTCGGATGTAAGATTGTGAAACATTCCCAGGATGCGGATCCCGCTGCGGTGGCGTACGATGCAATCGAACATGCCAAAGCAAAGAAAAGAGACGCAGTTCTCATCGATACCGCAGGCCGTATGCAGACAAACAACAACCTCGTCGATGAAATGAAGAAGATTGTCAGGGTCTCGAAACCTTCCCTGAAAATCTTCGTCGGCGATTCTCTCGCAGGAAACGACGCAGTCGAACAGGCGAAAGCGTTCGACGAAGCAATCGGCGTGGATGCAATCATTCTCACAAAGATCGATGCAGATTCGAAAGGCGGTGCCGCACTTTCAATTGCACACACAATCGGAAAACCCATTGCCTTCGTATGCAACGGTCAGGAATATGATGACATCATCAAATTCGATACCGATTGGATGATAGACCGTCTCTTCGAATGATCATTACCGTCGAAGGTGGTGTGAACCGTGTTTGTAGCCGTGGATGATACAGACTCAGTCAAAGGTAACTGTACAACATTCCTTGCGACCGAAATTATCAATGAACTATCGGATTTCGATCTCATAGGACTTCCCCGCCTCGTACGTCTCAATCCCGCTGTCCCCTGGAAGACCAGGGGTAACGGTTCACTTGTAATGCGTTTCGGACACGGTATCGGCGTAAAAAAGAAAATCGGCGAAATCGAAGGAAGAGATCTCTTCTCCTATGATGAATGCGACGGTAATGAGCCAGACTATAACGAAATAATGAAAAGGCTCATTCCTTTGGTTGAAAAATACCATGAAGACGATGCCAACCCCGGATTATTTATCTCAGCGGTAAGACCCGACGAATCATTCTATCGCCGCGGTGTCACAACCATAATGGACCGCAGTGAAATCGACAGAGAACTGAAAAGAATCAATGCACTCACATTCACCATAGGCAACGGAAGAGGACTGATCGGAAGCACATGCGGATTGGCATGGATTCCGAACGATTTCACATACGAACTCCTCGCCTACAGAGAAAGGGATAAATGGGGAACTCCCAGAACTTTCGATCCCATCTCAATAAGAGATATGGAACATAACTTCCCGACTACGTTCAACAGCTGGGAAGACAGAGAAGAAAAGGTTGCAATGGTTCCCGCAACTCCCTGTCCCGTACTGTACGGACTGAGAGGAGATGTCATCGAAGATGTCATTTCCGCAGCGGATACACTCAGAACCGAGAAAAGATACAGATGGGTCGTTTTCCTTACGAATCAGGGAACGGATGACCACATCATAAGAGAATACGATGAACTGAAACCCAATCAGTCGTATTCCGTCACCGGAGAAGTGATTTCCAACGCAAAACACATCGAAGGAGGTCACGTATTCACTGACATTCATACAGAATACGGAGACATCACCTGCGGTGCGTACGAACCGTCCAAAGAATTCAGAATGGCTTTCGATCAGCTGATTCCCGGAGATATTATCGAAGTGTTGGGTGAATACAGAGAATCACCCAGAACGCTGAATGTCGAGAAACTTCATGTAATCTCGACGGCAAAACACATCGAGAAAATTTCCAATCCTGTATGTCCTTCCTGCGGAAAGAAAATGAAATCCGTAGGAAAGGATTCCGGTTACCGCTGTAAGGAATGTCACATCAAAATGAAAGACGCAGTCTGCGAAGAAAAAATGAGGTGGATCGTTCCCGGCTGGTACGAACCCCCGACCTGCGCACGCAGACATCTTTCCAAACCTCTCAAGAGAATGGGACTGTGTACTCCGGTGGAATTCGTTAATTGCCGTATGTAAAAATCGACAATATTATATATTCACATTCCTAAAACCGTTCCGGATTATCATGGACGAGATCGTAATTCTCAGTGCGAACAGAACTCCTATAGGAAAGTTCGGAAAGACCTTGGCCGGAATAAAAGCGACAGACCTCGGAGGCCTTGTCGTAAAAGAAGCGGTAAAAAGAGCCGGAATCAAACCCACAGATGTCGAAGAGTGCATCATGGGTAACGTCATATCGGCAGGATTGGGACAGAACCCCGCAAGACAGGCTGCAATCCACGGAGGACTGCCTGTTGAAATCGGTGCATTCACTGTGAACGCAGTCTGCGGATCCGGAATGAAATCCGTCATGCTTGCGGCAGACGCAATCAAAGCGGGAGAGTACAACTGTATCGTCGCAGGAGGAATGGAAAGCATGTCCCGTGCACCGTACCTCATGCCCGGAGCGAGATTCGGATACACCATGAACGATCAGAAAGTCGTCGACTCAATGGTCCACGACGGACTCTGGGACATATTCAACGATCAGCACATGGGAATGACCGGAGAAATCGTCGCAGAAAGATTCAATGTTACACGTGAGGATGCGGATCAGCTTTCATACGAGAGTAACAAAAAAGCTGCCGCAGCGACAAAGAGCGGTGCATTCAAAGAAGAGATGCTTCCTGTTACTGTCAAACAGAAGAAACAGGAAATCGTGTTTGATTACGATGAGGGTATCAGAGAAGACACAACCATGGAATCGCTCGGAAGACTGAGACCTGTGTTCAAAGCAGACGGAATAGTCACCGCAGGTAACTCGTCACAGCTCAGCGACGGTGCATCCGCATTGGTTATTTCGTCAATGTCCTGGGCAAAAGAACACGGAATTAAGCCTCTCGCAACAATCGAAGCATACGGCGAGCGCGGTGTTCTTCCCGAATACATTATGGAAGCTCCCATACCCACAACGAGACACGTCCTCAAGAAAGCGGGTATGACAATCGACGACATCGATCTTTTCGAGCACAACGAAGCATTCGCAACGGCATCATGTGCAGTGAAGAAAGAACTCAATGTTCCGGATGAGATATTCAACGTAAACGGCGGAGCCGTCGCAATGGGACACCCCATCGGATGCTCCGGAGCACGTGTTATTACAACTCTCCTTTACGCATTGAAGAACCGCAACAAGGAAGTCGGTCTCGGCACTCTCTGCCTCGGAGGAGGTAACGCAGTGTCGATGATCATCCGCCGCTGTTAAAGAAACTATATGGGATCGGTTCATCCGATCCCTTTCTTTTATCATTCTATTTTACTGACAAAGAACATACTTCCGTCTTCGGAGTACGATCCTGAAAATTTATGCAGTTCAGTGTCGGGTTTCACCGAAGAAAAAGATTTCACACCGTTCCCTCCGCCGTCGATAATTATGAATGTGTAACCGGAATCGGTTGATTTTATCTGATCCGCAAAACCTGTCACCGAATATTCGTCTTCGCTTATGTTGAACGATGCGAATATCACAATCAGGATGACAATTGAAACCGACAGTACGGAATATCTGTCCATGATTTTAAGATAAAATCAGGAATGTGAATAAAAGTCCATAATTACAATTAGGAGTTAATGTGGTCCATAGGGGGACACCCCTATATTTCCACTGGAAATGATTTTCATCTGAGACCGATGAAGTACAATGCAACAACACATGCTGCAATGAGTACAAGACTGAGTCCAACTGTTGCCCAACCGGGGTGTTTCATTTGAATACCTCTTTTGAATAGAGAGGAATAGATTCCTCTCATTAAAAGGTATTCAATGAGCTTTCAGTTCGGATTGAATTTCATCGGAAAGAAATGAAATTACACTGACAGATGATCTTTGAAAAAATCATAAATTCATATGAAAAACAAAATTCCGTATAACGATTTCCGGGAAGGAAGAGAATCATTAAATACAATTCATCTATTCAGAGGAAATACAGGTTATACAGGTATATTTCCGATGGAAGATTCAAATGAGCGATGAAGAAGTTTCGAAAACGGAATCCATTTTCACTAAATATGTAAAGAAAAGAAAGCAGCTCATAAAAGATAAGAAGGTTCTTCAGACAACTTACTTACCGGACGATCTTCCCCACAGAAAAGATCAGCTTGATAAGATTGCATCGATTATTTCGATTGCATTCAACGGAGAAAAACCTTCCAACATAATGATCTACGGAATGACAGGAACCGGAAAAACAGCTGTCATCAACTACATCGGAAAAGAACTGAGAAAAATCGATCCTGACAAAGAAAAATGCCAGTATCTGTATGTCAACTGCGAAGTCATCGATACGGCATACGGAATTCTCTATGATATCGCAAAACAGTTTGTTGAAGATATCAATGAAAAAATTCCTTTCACAGGATGGAGTTTCGAAAAATTATACAAAGAATTCTATCAGGAAATCGAACTGAGAGAATGTGTATTCATTATTATTCTCGATGAAATCGATCATATGATTTACAAGAAAGGAGACGACATCTTCTATTATCTTGCAAAAATCAACGAACATCTTTCAAAATCAAAAGTTTCCATCATAGGAATTTCAAACAATTCGAAATTCCAGGAAATGCTCGAACCGAAAGCAAAAAGCAGATTCGGAGGAGAAAGTATTATTTTCCCTCCTTACAGCAAGAAAGAATTGGAAGATATTCTCAATGACAGGATTACAGGTGTTTTCGAACCCAATGTTCTCGATGAAAATGTTGTCGAATACTGTGCGGCACTTGCTTCGAGAAATGACGGTGACGCAAGAATGGCAATCGATCTTCTCAGAACCGCTACGGATATTGCAGAACGTAACGGTGACGACGAAATCACTATTGCCCATGTCAAATCCGCAAAAAGCAGTATCGAAATCGATGTTGTCGAAGAAAGTATAAAATCACTTTCACAGCAGACAAAAATCCTTC
>CAVFUJ010000004.1:17144-50929 GCA_963625795.1 Anaerovoracaceae bacterium | reverse complement strand
GAGCCAGGATGCCGCATCGACTGTATTCTGATTGACAAGTCTGAGTTCGAAATCTTCCTTCAGATCCGAAGGAGATCTTGAAAAAATGTATGTTCCGTCGTTCAGCATTGAATTGACGAGGGACATCCTTTCCGAGAAAGATCTTGCGGATTCTATGTTGGCGTTGTAGATTTCTTCGGATATTGTACCGTTCTTCAGAGCCTCATCCAACTGTTCCGCTGTGTATCTGATCCTGTACCCGGACTGCATTACAGGATAATATGAAAACACCGATTAGAACATTACCGATGATGTGTCAGAAGGGATTCACATGCACCATGACATGTTTGACTTTCGGGTATTCGGTTTCTATGTGGTCGTGTACGGCTTCCGCAATTCTGTGTCCTTCGGCCACGGTGAGATTCTCATCCACTCCGATCTCGACATCCACATAAATTCTGTTTCCGAACAGCCTTGTGTGCAGAGAATCAATACTTTTTACACCTTCGATTGCACAGATCGATACTCTCATGCAGTTTTCCGTTTCATCGTCGCATGAAGTATCAAGCATTTTTCTGTAAGAATCGTTCATGATGTCCCATGCAACTTTGAGGATGAATGCGGAAATCACAATACATGCAATCGGATCCGCTATCGGTACGCCCATCATTGCAAGTGCGATACCTATCAAAGCACCTACCGATGAAAGCGCATCGGATCTGTGGTGCCATGCATCGGCTCTGAATGCATCGCTGTCGATGATTTTGGCGAAATGCATTGTGTACCAGAACATTCCTTCTTTCACGGCAATCGATACTACTGCTGCAATCAGAGGAAGTACTGTCGGAACATTGTTCTCGTATTCTCCGCTCATTATGGACTGAACGGCGGAATACATTATTCCCACTGCAGTAATGACAAGAATCACAGACAGTATCTGAGATGCGATACATTCAATACGTTCGTGTCCGTACGGATGTTCGTGATCCATCTCTTTTCTCGATGCTCTGGCACCTACGAATGCTATCGCTGTTGCGAGAACATCGGAAAGTGAGTGCATAGCATCCGAAATCATTGCCGCGGAGTTACCGAAGATACCTGCGAACAGTTTGAACAGCGAGAGGATGATATTTCCCAATACACCTATTATTGTAAGATGTCCGATGATGTGCCGTTCATCGCTGCATTCCATGGAAACATTCAGAGAATGATGGTATATAGGTTATTTGCAAAAACGGCCAAAAACCCTGTTTCTTTAGGATTTCCTCACGATTCTGCAGCTATTTTCGCCTTTACCTTTTTCTGCGTGAGCAGCGCAACACAGAGAATAGTGACTGCACCTATCGAGTGTCCGAGAACAAGTCCCCAGAAGATTCCGTCCATATTCATGAAGGATGCCAATGTTATGAACGATACAATCAGAGCAAGGTTCCTCCAAATCGCACAGAATACGGAGTAGTTCGGACGGCCCATTGCCTGAAGATAACCGGAACAGATAGGAGTGAATGCGAATAATGCCGAATAAAGACACATGATTCTGAGTGCGTGGACCATTGTCGGCCTTAACGATTCCATTTCACCTGAATATGTGAAGATGAACAGTGCCTGTTCCGAGAATATTTCCGCGAGTAATGCGAGACATATTACGCATGAAATCGAAAGAATCAGTGCGTAACGGAAAGATCCTTTCATTCTTTCGACATCTTTCTGACCGAATGCCGACGATGCGACAGGTACCAATGCGGAACCGATTGCCATTGCCGGGATTACGATAAGATCTATGAGATTATCAGGTGTCGAATATACCGTAAGACCTTCCGAACCGCCTGTGTTGATGACGATGATATTCAGAATCGCATTCATGGTGTACATGATTGCGTATTCAATCATTTGAGGTACCGCAGCGACAGTGACCAATTTCATCTGTTCGCTGTCGTATTTCATATGTTTGCGGTCGACGGTGAGGTATGTTCTTCTGCCCAGAATGAAATAGATTCCCAATACGAGTGAGAATATTGTTGCGATTACCGTTGCAATCGCAGCACCCTGAACGCCCATGTTCAGTCCGTAGATGAAAACGGGATCGAGAACGATGTTCGATACCGCCATGACAATCATCATAATTGTCGAAAGCGACGTAGCACCCTGACCGTTGAGGATACCTCCGATGGCCCCGTTGATCAGGATGATGATCGTACATATTGAATATACAACAAGATAAGACTCGGCCATGTCGATTACATCGCCTGCGCCGAGAACAGTGAGGATGGTTCTCTGTGAAATCAGAAGTATCGGTGTGAGAACTATCGCGAATACTATTCCGAATAACAATGACTGAGATGCGGCTTCGCATGCGCTGTCTTTTCTGTCTGCACCGATCATTCTCGAAATGACTGCGGATGCTCCCACTCCGAGTCCGCTTCCGAGACCTACGATTGTCATGTAAATCGGAGTGACGACTGCGATTGCAGCCATTGCGTCTACCCCTAAACCGGAACACCATGCACGGTCTGCGAGAACGTTTATCTGTGATACCAATAACGAAAGAATCAGCGGTAACGCAAGTCTGCGGATTGCAACCTTCGGGTTGCCCAGAAGTATTGAAACGTTCTCTTCCGCATCCATGGTGGGTTAACCCATATTCAGGAATGATATTAATGTTTGGAACGTCTGCAGTCGGACCGCTTCGCAATCACTTGAATATGATGTAGAATTCCAACGTCAGAGCAACCGATCCTTCGAGGTTCAGAGTGTATTCTCCGGAACTTCCGCTGAACCAGCCGTCGTCTCCCAATTTGGAGATGTCTGTGACTGCCTTCATCGACGATGTGAGGTAGAACGTTGTGTAACCTGTGGAGGCTGCACCGCTCGTACGGCTGTTGATTGTGATGTTCTTGGTTGTTCCGTCGGGACACGTGAGCTTCACGGTGATATCGGACAGCTGAATTCCCCAGACCTTGTAGATCTTGATTCCGAAAGTGAAATCCTTTCCTTCAGGGATTATAAGATTGTCTATTTCGAAATTTCCGCTTGTGGAGATGTTGTTACTTGAGCTGCCCTTTTCGTGAAGGATAACTTTGTCGTGACCGTCAACCGAACCGTCATCTTCGTCGTATTTGAATTCCATTCCCTGTTTGTCAATCACGTCATCCTGATTGGCTTCCGTCAGGGTATCGGCGCGGTATTCACCGCTGGATTCGGCGGAAACTGTTCCGCCTGTAAAAGTGAAAGTGGTTTGGAGACAGACAGCAGGCTGAACGGTGACAGTGAGAAGCAGCGCTGACACTAATGCGATCAACGCTACGTTTCTCACTGTTCTTCCGTCCATTCTCATACCTACTGTCTGTTCTTCAATACGTTTATGCGACACCTTCTACAGTGACAATGACTTTGACATCGTCTGCGCTGAGGTTGGTGACATCGGTCAGGCCGGTCTTGTCTGCACTTACGTTAAGTGTGATTTCGAGTGTGAGGCCTGTTGCACCCTTTGCGACTTCTGTCACTGCTGCATTTGTGGAATCCTTGACGACCCCGGTCAGGCAGTTTGCACCGAAGATTTCTTCGAGCTTTTCGGATGTTACTGTGACAGTTACCTTGTATTTGCTGAATGCACCGGTGTTGTCGGTGATTGCAACAGTCTTGTCTTTTGCGAGAGCGTATGTGCCTGCGTCAACGTGGTAGGTTTTAACGTCTGTTGTGCCGGTCCTTACTGTGTCGGTACCGTAGGGAATCTTTCCTGCATCGAGTTCGAGTGCGGCTGTACCGTTAACAGTAACTTCGAGTTCTCCTGCCTCGACGTTTGCTGTTGTGGTGAATGAGCTTGTGAGTGCTGCATATCCGACACCGACCATCATGACTGCGCAGAGAACCGCCATAAATGCCGGGAGGATTAATTTCTTCTTCTTGTCCGTGTTCATTGTTTTGCCTCCGTTTCTTCTTCTTTTACGACCCTAAGGATTTCTCTTATACACGTGACCATAACGAACAGACAGATCAGTTCCGCGATGATGTACACGGGACCGTTACGAAGGAACGTAATCAGATTTCCCGCTTCGGGGAATACTTCTGTAACAATTCCTACGACTCTGTCGAACTGTACGGTTTCTGTGGATGTGTTCGCATCTCCTTTGAAGGTGAATGTCTCGTTCGCCCAGTCGATTGCGATCACTCTGTGGACGATGGTCTTATCTCCGTAGCTGTACCCGAGCACGTCTCCGACCTTCACGCTCTGAAGATCATTCTCAGTCAGGTATCTGAGTGAAATCATGCTGTTGATGGGTATTGTGGAGATGGGGTTGTCGGTTTCGCCGGCATCCATCGATCCTGTGACTACTATGAGAATCTCGTGTTCACTGTTGTATTTCGCAACGACCAGGGCGATTGAAGCGACGGCCACAACAGCGACCAATCCGATGACAAGCAGTTTTCTGCTGCCCGAGACTTTCTTTCCGTCACATTTCATAGGTTTTTTCCTCCGGGATTTGCCTATGAATGCACCATTTTGGCATTGTATTTAAGATAAACCGTTACGAAAAACGTAATCGTAGGATTACATTTGTGATTCAACGATTGATAACCCGTATAGAAATGATATAATTGAACCGTTAACCGGATGTTTCTCATTCCGAAAAAAGGATGTAACGGGGGCTTACGCCCCCTAAGGAATTTCAGATTGTTCCGTTGTCAATCAGAATCTTCAATACGAAGTAGATGAAGAAGATCACTGCGAGAGCCCAGATGATAACTGTGATATCTTTGTGCTTTCCTGTGACAACTTTTCCTATTACATATGTGAAGACACCGAATGCGATACCGTCTGTGATTGAACCTGCAAGTCCCATCATGAAGATGGTCATGAAAGCCATTGCACATGTGACGGGGTCGTCCCACTCGATTCCCTTGACACTTCTGATCATCATGATACCGACGAGAACGAGTGCACCGACGGTACATGCGGATGTGAATGTTCCGAAGAATCCGGAGAAGAACAGTGCGACGAGGAAGAGGATACCGACAGTGACGGACATAAGTCCTGTCCTTGCACCGGCATCGATTCCTGTCGTGGATTCGATGAATGATGTTGTGGTGGATGTTCCGCAGACTGAACCTGCAATTGTTGCGACTGCATCTACTGCGAGAGCTTTGCTTCCGTCTTTGATGTGACCGTTCTCATCGATAATACCTGCCGCACCTCCGACACCGATAAGGGTACCGGCTGTGTCGAACATGTCGACGACGAAGAGTGAAACGACTGCCGCGATGAATGCGGGCCAGAGACCTCCGTCGAACATCGTGAAGTTGGTGAAGACAGCACCGAAGAGTCCGAAGTCAGGTGTCGAAACGAAACCGTCGGGGTCCCATGAGGGGATGAGAGATGTTGTCGATGTGATATCCATCTGTCCTATGATGATACCGATAATCCATGTTGCGAGAAGTCCGAAGATGACCCCGTACCATTTCTTGAGGAACCAGAGGACAAATGTCACAACGATACAGAACAGCGAGAGCAGTACTCCGGGATCGTTGATTGCACCGAGTGCAAGTGCACTGCCGTTTCCGTGTGTGATGATACCTGCGTTGTACAGACCGACAACTGCGATGAAGAAACCGATACCTGCGGAGATAGCGAGTTTCATCGAACCGGGAATTTCGTCAAGAATCCTCTCCCTCCAGCCTGAGACTGTGAGGAGAAGGAACAGAATTCCCGAAATGAAGACAATCAGAAGACCCTGCTCAAACGTGAATCCCATTACCAGACAGATTGTGTAGGATAGGAATGCGTTGAGACCCATACCGGGTGCCAATGCGACAGGGAATCTTGCGTAGATACCCATGAGGATACATGCGAAGATAGTTGCCAATGCCGTGGCAGTGAACAACTGATCGAACGAATATCCTACAGCCGCCGAACTCAGAATATTCGGGTTGACAATCAGAATGTAAGCCATAGCGAGGAATGTGATCAATCCTCCCTTCAGCTCATTACCGATTGTCGAACCTCTCTCGGAGATTCTGAAGAACGAATCGATTGAAGCTTTGAAGTCGCTCATGCGGATTCGTAACTCTTTGTTTAATATAAGGGTAATGTTAAAATATAACACAGTCTAAAGTGAAAAAGTAATAATTCCCCTCCGGAGAGGGGTTTTTGAAGTTTAATCGCAGGTGTCCTCAAACTGACTGTTGTACAGTTTTTCGTAGAATCCTCCCTTGGCAAGGAGCTCTTCGTGTGTACCCTGTTCGATGATCGATCCTTCATTCATCACGAGAATCAAATCCGAGTTTTTGATCGTCGAGAGACGGTGGGCGATGACGAACGAAGTCCTGTTCTCGGAGAGACGGTCCATTGCGGCCTGAATGATTTTTTCCGTTCTCGTATCGACGGAACTTGTCGCTTCGTCCAATATGAGAAGCGGAGATTTGTCAATCATAGCACGTGCGATTGTCAGCTGCTGTTTCTGACCTGCGGAGAGTGTTGCGGTGCTTCCGAGTACGGTATCGTATCCGTCGGGGAGAGTGGAAATGAAGTGGTCGATTCCCACGGCTTCGCATGCTTTTTTCACTTCTTCGTCGGTGACTCCTTCCCTGCAGTAGACAATGTTTTCTTTGATTGTGCCTTCAAAGAGCCAGGTATCCTGTAACACCATACAGAACTGCTCGTGGATGTTTTCCCTGGGGATGTCTTTAACGGACACTCCGTCGAGAAGAATATCTCCTCCGTCCACGTCGTAGAACTTCATCAGCAGATTGACCATTGTCGTCTTTCCGGCACCGGTAGGTCCGACGATAGCGACTTTCTGTCCCGGTTCTACGGATGCGGAGAATCCGTGGATGATTTCATGATCCTTCGAATATCCGAAGTGAACGTCTACGAAGTCAACCCTTCCTTTCGCTTCGATACGCTGTGTAAGTGCAGACTCATCCGCAAGTTCTTCCGCATCGAGGAATTCGAACACACGTTCCGAACCCGCCGCAACAGACTGCATGCTAGTGAACGCCTGAGACATCTGTGCCAGAGGCTGCGTAAAGAGTCTGACGTAAATCATGAACGCAACTATGGTTCCGATGTCGGTGTGACCGTCGATGACCAATACCGCACCTACGACACATACCGCAACATATCCGAAGTTGCCGACAAAACTCATCAGAGGCATCATCAGACCGCTGAGAGCCTGTGACAGGAATGCACTCTTTGCGAGACTGTCGTTGATTCCGTTGAATTTTTCGGTAGCTTCTCCTTCTCCGTTGTATGCTTTGACGATATTGTGCGCACCGTATGTTTCCGCGATGTGACCGTTCATACGTCCGAGATCGTTCTGCTGTCTGTCGAAATATTTCTGGGATCTCGACATGATTATTCCCATCAGAGCTATTCCGATGAGCGATGAGACAACCGCGGTAACCATCATGGTTACGTTCGTTACCGCCATCATAATCAGCGCGCCGATGAACAGCGTAACCGACGACACCAACGTTCCGATTGCCTGGTTCATTGACTGACCCATGGTATCGGCATCGTTCGTGACACGGCTCATCACGTCACCCGAGGATGTACTGTCGAAGAATCTCAGCGGGATACGGTTGATCTTCTCGGAAACTTCCGTACGGAGATTACCGGCGGTTCTCTGTGTGACGGTTGCCAAAATCACACCCTGCAGAAGCATAAGCACTGCACTTGCGACATAGATTGCAACCATCTTGATGCCGCAGTCGCCTATGCTCTCAAGGGGAATCACACCCATGATGTTGTTGGATATGAGATTGGTCATATCTCTGAGAACATTCGGACCGAGAAGGGTGAGAGATGTTCCTATTATCGAGAATATAATCGCGATTACGACATATTTTCTGTATTTTCCCATGTAACTGAAGAGTCTCTTCCAGGAACCGACGAGATTTTTCGGTTTCTCTTTCGGCATTCCTCTTCTGCCGTGGGGGCCGTGAGGCGGACTCATCTCAATTCCTCCTCCGATAACTGTGAGTATGCAATATCACGGTAAACATCGCATGATTTCATGAGTTCGTCATGTGTTCCGATTCCCGCGATTTTTCCGTTGTCGAGCACGATGATTCTGTCGGCATCCATAATCGTACCGATTCTCTGTGCCACAATCAGTTTCGTTGCGCTTGCCGTTTCGTTTCTGAGTGCGTCACGGAGTTTACGGTCTGTTCTGTAATCGAGTGCGGAGAATGAATCGTCGAAGATGTAAATTTCCGGTTTTCTGCATACGGCACGTGCGATGGCGATACGCTGTTTCTGTCCTCCGGAAAGGTTGGTTCCGCCTTCGGATATCATTCTCTGATATCCTTCGCTCTCTTTCTCGACGAATTCTTTACCCTGAGCGACGGCTACCGCTTTTTTCACATCTTCTTCGGTACGCTCGTCGTGTGTATCTCCGTATTTCACGTTCTCTTCGATTGTCTGATTGAACATGACCGCTCTCTGCGGAACGTATCCTATCTTTCTGCGGAGATCGGTGAGAGTGTAGTCTTTCACATCCATTCCGTCTACTTTCACGGTACCTTCGCTTACGTCGTAGAAACGGGGAATAAGATTGACGAGTGTTGTCTTTCCGCTTCCCGTGGAACCTATGAATGCAACGGTTTCGCCTGTTTTTGCGGTGAATGATATGTCTCTGAGAACATAATCTCCTGAATCCGGATATTTGAACGAAACATTCTCGAAGGAAATCTCTCCTTTTGCGTCGGATGTGTTTGTGAGATTTCCGTCGGTAACCGTAGGTTCTGTGTTGATTACTTCCTCAATCCTCTTCGCCGCTACGGTTGCACGCGGAAGGATCATGAAGATCATAATCAGCATGATGAACGCCATAATTACCTGTACCGCATAAGACGAGAAGACAATCATATTGGAAAATTCCGTGAGTCTTCCCATGCCGTCGGTTCTGTCTATGATGTATGCACCCACCCAATAGATGGCGAGAGACAGGAAACTCATGACCGTACTCATCACAGGCGACATGAACGCAAGCGAACGTGTGATCGAGACGTGCGTATCTGTGATCCTGGTGTTTGCGTCGTCGAATTTCTTCTCCTGGTACTTTTCCGCGTTGTATGCACGTATTACGCGGAGTCCGGTGAGATTTTCTTTTATGACGCGGTTGAGATCGTCGTTGAGCCACTGGATTTTCCTGAACTTCGGCGTGACGTAGATCATCACACATCCGATGCACAGCACGACCGCCAACACTGCGACTGCGGTGATGACCGTCCATTCCATATTTTTACCGGCAATCTTTCCGATAGCCCATGCCGCAAGGATAGGTGCTTTGATAATCACCTGCAATCCCATTGCGACTGCCATCTGAACCTGTGTGACATCGTTGGTGGAACGTGTAACCAATGAAGAAATCGAGAATCTGTTGATTTCTTCCAAGGAGAATTTCTCGACATTGTCGAACTGTTTCTTACGTAAAGTTGCGGATAAACTTGCTGCGATATATGCCGCAATGAATCCGCAGACGACGGATGCAATCAGCGAACCGAATGCACAGGCAAGCATTTTGCTTCCGTCGGCGATGACGGAATCTACGGAACCGCCTGTTGTTATTGTTTCGGTGATGTCCGTCATATATCCCGGAATTTCGAGATCCAGGTAAACCTGAACACAGACAAGTGCGATAATTACGGCGATAAGAGGAAAATCCTTCTTTCTGAGATATTTCAGTATCATCTCTGTGCCTCCATATCGCTTCTGACCCTTCTGTCTATTTTGGCATGTATCGCCTTAAGACATTCGATTTCGTCATCGGTAAGATCGCACAGAAGTTCCTTCCACGCATTTCTGATTGCACATGATATCTTCTCCGTGGCTTCCCTGCCTTTGGAGGTGAGATACAGACTGTATTCGCGTGTGTTTACACCTCTGTCCTCAAGATATCCTCCTTCGATCAGACGTTTCGTGACACGTGTCGTGAGGGCTTTGTCTACGATCATCATCTCGGATAATGTCTTCAGAGACAGCCCTTCTTTTTCTCTTACGGTCATCAGAAACGGGCCGTAAGTCGGTTTCAGTCCCACCGATTCCGCCACGGGCGTCAGGCGCCTTTCGATGAAGTATTTCATCGCACGCGGACCGATGTGCATGTCGATCCATTCATCCATAGTGTCGGCATATCAGTCCCGTATATATGGTTGACCTATCAACTATGTGCATGGTTGACTAATCAACTGAGAGATAAGAATCATAAACACAATACTCCATGGCAACAGCCGATGCTCATAGACGCACACGTTCACATGTGGGAGAGACGCTGTCTTCCGGACGAAGCGGTGAGAAGATACCTCGGACCTCTGAGTGTACTGAAGGATATGGGTCTCGACGGCATTTTGGATTTCAGACTCGATGAAGATTTTCCGTTTCCCGATTACGATACGGGAATAGACGAACCGATCGGTATGATGAACGCCAACGGAGTGGATTATGCCGTTGTTCTCGGAACGGATTTCGGCCTTATCAACGAAGGCCGCATGACCAACTATGAGTACATGGAATGGATGTTCGAACGCTGTTCCGTCGACGACAGATTCATTCCTTTCATAGGGATAGATCCGAACAGAAAAGATGCCGTAGAGATGTTGGATACACTTGTTTCAAAATACGATCCCAAGGGGCTGAAAGTGTATCCCGCAACCGGATTTTTCCCGGATGACGATAAATTCGAACCGTTCTGGCACAGAGTCGAGGAATACGGCCTGATTGTTACGACACACGCAGGTATGGCGTTACCTCCGTTGGATGAAAAATTCTGTCATCCCGCATCATTTGCAAAGGTTGCGGAAAAACATCCCGAAATGAACATAATAATTGCACATCTCGGCGGTAAATTCTACGGTGAACTGTTTCCTCTTATGGATGCACATGAGAACGTGTACACAGACTGTTCCGCGTTACAGGGATGGGCGCCCACGGATGTTTCGATGATCGGTAAAAGACTGGACGAAGTAACATCGAGATATCCCGACAGAGTCGTGTTCGGTACGGATTTTCCATTGTATGAGGATCACACCGATATGTACCGTTTCCTGGACATTATAAGAGAAGGCAAATGGGGAAACGATAACGTAAAGAAAGCTCTCTTGGGTGACAACATGGCACGTCTTCTGGGAATCCTCTAAAATACAATCAATGTGATTCGGAGGAATATGTCAGAAGGTGAAACCTCATCATCGGGATTCGATTGGAATTCCCTGAGTGAGACTCTTAACAGTTATCACGTGCCGGAGATAGCACTCATCCTGGCCGGTGTCGTCGCATTGGCGATTGTATATTTCTACCTAAAAGACAGGGACGGTATGAATTACAAGCTGATGATGACGCTCGGTGTGTTGCTGGGTGCGGTCAGCGCGGTACTCTGTGCCACATCGTCGCTGAAAGGCAATATGGGAACATTGATTATCGTGGCTGTCGGTTGTTTTGCATTGGTTTCAAGACCGTTCCGCGACATCAAATTCGCGGTTATTTTCGCATTGTTCGCTATGATTATTGTGTACCTCTTCCTCGGAAATCTCGACGGAAATCTTGAGGCGCTCTCGAAGGGATGGCCGAGAGTCATAGTTGCGTTCATTGCGGGTGCCGTTGTCTACATGTTACTGATGTTCCTTCAGGATCTTACGCTGCTTTTTGCGAAGATCTTCAACACATGGCCTGTGTTGCTTGTATTGGGAATAATCTGTATCGCGGAAGGTATTTCGATCTACTCCGGACACGGTTCGGTATACGATCTTCTGAAGAGTTATCTCGACA
Organism: Anaerovoracaceae bacterium; assembly: GCA_963625795.1. Taxonomy (GTDB): domain Archaea; phylum Thermoplasmatota; class Thermoplasmata; order Methanomassiliicoccales; family Methanomethylophilaceae; genus Methanarcanum. The sequence continues at coordinate 39,186 of CAVFUJ010000004.1, read as the reverse complement.
GCAATAAGGAGATAATTCTCTCTGTTTTGCTGACTTAAACAGGTGATTTTTCACATTAAACCGCGGTCCGGGGCCGAAAAACCCCGGACCGACTCCTTTTTTATACAGCAATAGTATTGTCGGAGACCAATAATGGATGATTGGCGTGCGACATTACCTTTAAATCATATAAGGTAATGAAGTGGCATGCGGGCCGGTGGCTTAGCTAGGATATAGCGCTGGCCTTCTAAGCCAGACGCCTCGGGTTCGAATCCCGACCGGCCCGCCAATGCATCTGCATTAAAAAAAGAGGAGACATCATGAAGAGAGGCTCACGCGCCTGGAAGAAACGCGGTAACCAGCGTTGGAAATGGCGCAAGAAGAAAATGAGAAGAAGAAAGAAAGCACAGAAGATGCGCAAACAGTAAGTCTGATCATAATTAGGTTTACAGGGGGGTTTAGGCTAACCTGGTAGACTAGCGGGCTCCAGTTATAGAGCGTGATTAGAAATGGGTTTGCTGACAGTTGTGATGAATAACTGGAGCGATGACTCATAATTTCGCTGGGGGTAGCTCCCCCAGTGGTGGAAACCCGCCTATAGGGGTTCAAATCCCCTAGCCCCCACTCAGCGCACTTCCTGCTTCTTTACCCATCCTACGGGATGGGTCAAACTTCTTCTTTATCTTTCGACTCTCGTTCTGTCGGTTTTCTTTACAGATTTTCATCCTTTAACGGACGCTTTCTGCATATTTTATAAAAAAATTCAAAAGAGAAAATGAACCGACGGGGTACTTACGCACCCCGTCTTGTAAAAGATCAGTTCTTGAAACTGTGTATCGGAGCGGGAATCCTTCCGCCGCGGTTGACGAATTCATCGCATTTGTATTCGTTAACCTTCATGATCGGCGCCGTTCCGAGCAATCCTCCGAACTCCGCGGATTCTCCCACATCTTTTCCGATCACGGGAATAACTCTCACGGCTGTGGTCTTCTGGTTGACCATACCGATTGCCATCTCATCCGCAATGATTCCCGAGATTGTTTCGGGTGTTGTCTTACCGGGTATTGCAATCATATCCAATCCGACGGAACATACACATGTCATTGCTTCGAGTTTTTCAAGTGAAAGTGAACCGATTGTTGCGGCCTCAATCATACTTGCATCCTCACTGACGGGGATGAATGCACCGGAAAGACCTCCGACATAGGACGAAGCCATTACACCGCCTTTCTTGACCTGATCGTTGAGAATTGCCAATGCCGCAGTCGTTCCGGGAGCGCCGACTCTTTCGAGACCCATTCCCTGAAGAATGTCTGCGATACTGTCTCCGATAGCGGGTGTGGGTGCAAGTGACAGATCCAAGATTCCGAATGGTACGTCAAGCCTCTTGGAAGCTTCCTTACCGACGAGCTGTCCCACTCTTGTGACCTTGAATGCAGTCTTCTTTATCGTTTCACACAATTCTTCGAAATTGGAACCTCTGCAGTTTTCGATTGCAGTCTTAACTACACCGGGTCCGCTGACACCGACGTTGATTACCGCATCACCTTCGGTGACACCGTGGAACGCACCTGCCATGAAAGGATTGTCATCGGGAGGGTTGCAGAATACGACAAGTTTAGCGCATCCGATGGAATCGTTATCCTTTGTCGCTTCGGCCGTCTTTTTGACGATGTCTCCCATAATTCTGACGGCATCCATGTTGATACCGATCTTGGTTGAACCGAGTCCTATGGAACTGCAGACGTTGTTTGTCACAGCCAACGCTTTGGGGATCGACTCCATAAGCGTTCTGTCCGCCTTGGTCATGTTCTTTATCGGAAGTGCCGAGAAACCTCCGATGAAGTTGATACCGATTTTCGCCGCAGCTTTATCCAATGTTCTTGCAATCGCCACGAAATCATCGGGGGTATCGCATGCCGCACCTCCGATTAACGAAATCGGAGTGACCGAAACTCTCTTGTTCACAATCGGTACACCGAATTCGAGACCGATTTCGTCACCTACGGAAACAAGATTTTTCGCATAAGTCGTGATTTTTGCGTAGATTTTATCGCAGAGACTGTCCAAATCGGGATCTATACAATCCAGAAGATTGATACCCATAGTGATGGTCCTGACATCCAGGTTCTCCTGTGAAATCATCTTGTTGGTCTCGAGGACCTCGTTTATGTTGATGACGGACATCGGATCATATCCTGTGCATCATGTCGAAGATCTCTTCGCGTTGGGCTTTGATGACACACTTGACTTCTTCGGCAACGGCATCGAGTCCTTCGGTAAGATCCGTGAAACTTCCCTTGTATTTCGAGGTGTCCACGATCATCATCATATTGATGTATTCCTGTACCGTGGTCTGTGCGATATCCAGGATGTTGATGTCATTTTCAGAGAAGAAAGTACAGACTTTGGCGATAATACCGACTGTATCTTTTCCCACAAGCGTTACGATTGTTCTTTCCATTGGTCTCAGCTCCGTTATTGCGACGCCTGTATGGCGTACTCGTATGAATCTGCTAATGCTATCAGCGATGCTTCCACAACGTTTTCGGAAACACCTATTGTTGTCCACGTATCCTTTCCGTCGGTGGATTTGATCAATACCCTTACCCAGGATTCGGTACCGCAGTTTTCTTCGATTACACGTACCTTATAATCGGTAAGTCTGACGTTTTTGATGATGTCGGGATAGAATTTGCTTAATGCTTTTCTCAGTGCCCTGTCCAATGCGTTGACAGGACCTTCGCAGTCCGCTGCGGTGTGTTCTATTTCTCCCAATCTGTCGACGATTTTGATACTCGCTTCCGAAATCAACTGAGTCATACCGACACCGTCGATATTGAGTCTGAATCCGCGTATGTCGAACGGTCTCGATTCTTTGTCGAGTACCCTTTCCACCAAAAGTTTGAGGCTTGCGTCAGCGGCATCGAACTGATATCCCTGCGCTTCCATTTCCTTTACACGGGCAAGTACTCTGCGGAGTCCGTCTTCATCCACTTCAATTCCCATTTCGGAGAGTTTCTTCTGAATGTTCGACTTTCCTGCCATATCCGACACGATGATGTTTCTGTGGTTTCCGACGGATTCCGGAGGTACATGTTCGTATGTTGCGGTATTTTTCAGAAGAGCGCTTACGTGCATTCCGCCTTTGTGTGTGAATGCCTTGTCTCCTACGTAAGGCATGTGTGCAAGATGTCTTGTGTTTGCAAGTTCGGATACGGCATAGCTCAAAGATCTCAGATCGGTGAGATTTACGTCCATTTTGTATCCCATTTTGAATACGAGATCGGGAATTACGGAGCATAAGTTTGCGTTACCGCATCTTTCGCCTATTCCGTTGACTGTTCCCTGTATCATAGTCGCACCGTTTTCGACAGCGGAAAGAGAACATGCCACGGCAAGATCCGAATCGTTGTGGCAGTGTATTCCGATTTTCGGGAATATTCTGTGCACAGCATCTGTTACTTTTCCGATGAATGACGGTAAAGATCCTCCGTTTGTATCGCAGAGAACAATCCATTCCGCACCGCTTTCGGCTGCGGTTTTCACAACATCCAAAGCGTACTTTTCATTGGCTCTGTATCCGTCGAAGAAGTGTTCCGCGTCGAAGATTACCTTCATTCCGCATTCTTTCAGGTATGTGATACTGTCCCTGATCATACGGAGGTTCTCTTCGGTTGTTGTGTTGAGAGCTTCGGTCACATGAAAATCCCATGCTTTTCCGAAGATACACGCCCACTCCGTTTTTGATTCCGCGAGAATTTTCAGACCTTCGTCTTCGGATGCTTTGTGTCCGGGTCTGCAGGTGCTCCCGAATGCTACGAGGGAACTTCTTTTCATTTTCCTTTCGGAAGAGAAGAATTCTCTGTCTTTCGGATTGGATGCAGGCATTCCGCCTTCGATGAAATCCATTCCGAAGCTGTCGAGCAGTCCCGCTATCGATTCTTTATCGCCGAGTGAGAAGGATATTCCCTCGGTCTGTGCGCCGTCACGCAGCGTTGTATCGTAAATATAGATGCGTTCGGTCATCTTCTTCGCTTTCTCGCATTGAGTATGAATAACAGATCGCTGAGTATCGCAGATGCGGTTTCACTCTTACCTGCACCGCGCCCGGAAACTGTTATCGGTCCCGCCGAATCTGTTTGAATGACCGCTGTGTTCAGTGTTCCCGATATGCTCAGCGGGTGTCCTTTGGGTATAAGTCTCGGAGAAACGTCCAACTTATCCGCCGAAACTTCACCGATAAGTCTGATAACCATGTCGTGGTCTCTCGCAAGCGCTATCGCACCGTCTGTGATGGTATCGATACCGTTGATTGAGACGTCTTTGATTGTTACGTTCCTTCCGAATACCGCATTCGCCAAAATCGTGACTTTACATGCACTGTCGATGCCTTTGATGTCGTAGGTCGGATCCGCTTCCGCGTATCCGAGCTGCTGTGCTTCCTTCAGAGCCTGACCGAAGGGCATTCCGCGGTCCATTCTGCTGAGAATGAAGTTGCATGTACCGTTGAAGATACCGTTGATGGATTTGATTTCCTGACCTGCAAGGGATTCCTTGCAGAGGTTGATTATCGGCATTGCACCGCCGACGGAACCCTCGTATCTCATGATACATCCGTTTTTGTCGGCAAGTTCCATGAGTCTGCAGAATTCCAAAGCCAAGGGACCTTTGTTTACGGTGATGACATCTTTTCCGCCGTTCAGGGCTTCTCTGATGTTAATCAATCCCTCTCCGCCGTCGTCTATGTTGGTCGGAGTGCATTCAATGAGAACGTCGTAATCGCATTTTTTCATAATTTCGGGACCGGTGAGTCCGTTTCTGTCGGAATCTCCGCATCTCTTTTCGGATTTTTTCTTTGCGAGTACGGACTGTATATCCAAACCGTTACCGTTTACGGCATAACTCTTTGAATCCATTACACCGACGACTTTCACATCGCCGAGTATTTTTCCTTTTGAGGAGATTGTTTCAAGGACTCCCTGTCCGACGGTACCGAGACCTGAAAGGAATACCTTCATGCGTCCACTCCCCTGATGTATGTGAGTCCCGCTTTCTTCGCTCTGTCGGAGAAGAACGAATCCAATGCACGGAGATCGTTTTTGGAATGAACCGTTGCCGAAATCATTGCGGTACGGGAATCTTTGCTTCCGATCGCGGAATATCCTATGTCGACGGATTCGAGGTTTATCGTTTTGGAAATCTCGTTAATCATATCGTCGATTTCGGATGCGTTCAGTTTGCCTACGAGCATGTAATCCATCGAATAATTCTCCACGGCCTCGTCGAGATTTACGATGATAACATCTCTCGCTTTCCATTCTTTCTTCAGAAGTTCGAGGTTCTCGGGAGTTATGTCGAATATAATGTTGACGAGAATCTTTCCGCTGATGACCTGTTCGCGGTTGTGAACCACACCTATGATGTTTCCGTCGAAGGTCGAAATCGGCTCGAGCGATGCAACGAGCTGTCCGGGGATATCCTTTACGTATACGTCAGCATTAATCTTCATACAGCACATCCTGCGTTGAAGGTCTACGGCAATTACGTATATTAAGAATGTCGCACACGTACAGGAATAATTTAATGAAAAAGTAAGAAGAGAGGGCGCGATCGGCGCCCTCTGAGTTTGTTCATTTCTTCTTCTGGGGCTTCGCTTCCGGCTTTGCTTCGGTTTTGTTCTTCTGCATGTCGGCAGCGTGTCTCTCTTTGGCATGTTTGCCCATTTGAGATCACCGAATGTTGGATGTACGAACGAGTATTTACGCACAACCCTGTCCGTGATTTACCACTCGGCATCTTCGGTATTTTCCGTTGAATCTTCGGTGACCTCTTCGAGTTCTACTCCGGGATGGAACGATACCGAATTGTATCCCACTCTCTTGGAAAGAGATACGGAAAGCATACCGAGTTCCAGCCATGCCGCTTCGAATACCGCGATGGGAGTAAGGCACGGAACGGAAAGCGAAGCTCTTATGTCGGGATCCACGACCTTACTTCCTGCAAAACTTACGACATCGTTCATACTGATTGTTTTCAGTTTTTCGGCGTATTCCTGTACGTGGGGACAGTCGGAGACTATCCTCACATCCATGTCGCCGTCGTCTCTCATGGAGACGGTGACTTTGTTCGTTTTGCTGCAGGTTCTCATATGGGCTATTACTGTGTTTGTCATTTCATTCACCAGTCGTCTTTGGGTGCTTCGTAGCACGGAATGCTGTAGGGTCTGATTTCCACCGTTCTTGCGACGAGCGCATCGCGTTCGGAAGGATTTTCGACAAGGATGTAGTAACATCTCAGGGAACCGTCGGAGTACATATCGCCGCTCACGGCGTATTTGTTCCAGCATTCCTTTTTCGGATTTTCCGTCAGTGATTTCTTCATGTTGTCGGCTGCGTAGAGAGCGATTATACGTTCTCCTCCTGAGGAACCGACGCATATGAGATACACTCCTCCTTTTTCGGGTACGTCGGAACCGTCGATGCCGACGGGTCCGGTGTATTCTTTTCCGTCGAATAACGGCATTATTTCATCTCCGGGGGATCGCCGACGGCTCTTGAAATGACTTCGATGTAGTTGATGTTCCTGGCTATGCCGGTTTCATCCCAGTCTCCCACACCGCCTTCGACTGCCATTACGGTATCTGTCTTGGTGGTAACTTTTACGTTTGTTCCGCCTTTCTTTTCCACTTCCTTGATAAGGAATCCTTCGAGACTGCTCCTTGCCGCAGCTATTGCACTGTTGACCTGTGAATAATACGACGGACCGAGATACGGAACTTCAAGTTTGTACCTGAAGTCGTGTGTCGGCGTGATCATCGCAGACAATGATTCGACAACCTTACTGCAGACGGCTCCGATTGCGTTACCTACGTCGTAGTTATCCGGGAACTCGGCAGGTGTACCCAATCTCTGTCCCAGATCCGCCATAAAGAACTTGGAAGGAGCTCCGATACCGACTATCGGAACCGAGATCCTGGGGACCATGGAGAATGCGTCCGTGTCTTTCTTGAAAGAAGCCATTCTTCTTACGAACATAGACGTTTCTTCGTTTCTCCACTTCGTTCTCATGCTGTCGTCGATTAATTTGTTCAGTATAGCCTGTGCAACGGAGATTCTTGCTTCTCCGATCATCATCGTGGCAGCCTGTCTCTCTGTCATACCAACTACTTCGGCAACCGCATGCACTCCTGCGACGGAACCGTCGCGGTTTCCCGCTTCGAGTACTCCCGAGTAAACCATCAGGTCTGTGGGAGTCATAGATGACATTTCGATAATACGCCTGTTCACGAGGGATTTCAGTTCATCGTCGATATCCCACAGACCGTCCGCCGCGTTCATGACATCCATGCGGTTCATTGCACCCTTTCCGCGCATTCCGTCGACAACGATTTCCTCTCTTTCGGTAAGATCGGAAAGATCCGCATCTTCCCTCAGGATGTAGTGGTCGAAGATGTTCGTGTGCATAATGTTGGGTATGATTTCAGGGTGACGTTCCGTAAATATGCATAACGGCGTAACTTTCATCGGTCCGAATGTGAAAGTGCTGCCGTTGATTCCGATTTTGGAATCTCCTCCGAGTGCAATCGTACTCATGTCCACGGCTTTTACACGTGTCCTCCATCCTCCGACTTTTGCACCCGTGAACTGAATCTGGGGATATCCGTCTTCCATTACCGCAATATCAGTGGATGTTCCGCCGATATCGACCATAATGAAGTTCTCATATCCCGAGATGATCTTTCCGCCCATGGAACTTGCCGCGGGACCTGAAAGGATTGTCTGAACAGGGTACATCTTAGCCTGTTCGATGGTCATGACGGAACCGTCGCCCTTGTAGACCATGATAGGTGCGTTGATTCCTTTCTCCCTGAATGTTTTGACAACGTCGTCGAAGAATTTGCTGACAATCGGGATTAATTTACCGTTCAGTACCGCGGTTTCGGCACGGAGACCCACACCGAGTTCGGACGAAAGTTCATGTCCCGCAATTGTAGGAAGACCTGTGAGTTTTATCGCAAGTTCTTTGACCTTTCTTTCCTGAGAGGCGTTCAGGTTTGCGAAGAGTCCGGAGATTGCAATCGCATCCACATCCTTTGCGATATCGTTGATTGCGTTGGTTACTTCTTCCAGAGACATTGAGGCTTTCGCCCTTCCTCTTACGTCGTATCCTCCCTTCACGAAGACCTGTCTGTCCTCACCGAAGTGAACGGGTTCCATCGGATCCCATCCGATTAAGATCAGACCTACTTTTCCTCCTCTTCCTTCGAGGACGGAGTTTGTGGCGAGTGTTGTGGAAATACTCACTGACACAATCTCTGAAGGGTCGATATCCGTCGATGACAATACTGCATCTACGGAGTTGTAAAGACCTATAGACAAATCGTGGTGTGTCGTAGGAGATTTCTTCTTGGCGATTACAGTCATATCGTCCAAGTCGACAATGACTGCGTCGGTGAATGTACCTCCGGTATCCACACCCAATCCGTATCTTACGGGTGTGACTTCATCGTTCTGTTCTTTGGCCGGAGGTTCGATAATACCTTCGTCCTGCGTGAGCTTTCCGATGTATGAAGATACTTTCTCTCTCTTTTTCAGATCGGGGTTGTAACGTGTCGTCTGATAGTAGACGTAGTAGGAGTTTCCCGTCTTTCTGACGTCGAAACATCTCTTGCCTGCCTTCTTCTCGGACGCGATCCAATCGATTACCCATTGGTCATAATCCTCTCTTTTAACCATGATTTTGAATGTTCGCAATGAATACTTATAATCTTCGACGGCCTGTTATACCACAACAGATAACTTTATAAAGAATTGATGCCACAAGCCTAAAAAATGATTAAAAGTTATACCACAAACGCATATTTTAGGGTAAAAATTGACTGATTTTTGAGATCGGATCCCGGCGTGACTGCACGCGGAAAAATGCGGAAAAAACGTAAAATTTGAGAAAAACGGATCGTTTGGGAATTATCGGAAATCGTGTTTCCGGAGCAAAACCGATGTCTCCGACTGCCGTCAAAGAGATGTAAGAGAAAAGACCGCCCAATTAAAACGAGAGCTCGTGCATTCATTAAGTGACCAAACAAAACGAAGCGCACGAGCGTTTAGTAGCAATCGAAAAGAAGAATATAATTCTGATTGATGCAAAATCCGTGCCTCCGGGTTGTTCGGTCCGAAGGAGGCATGTCTCCGACTGCTGTCAAAGAGATGTAAGAGAAAAGCGCCGAGAGGGAGATTTGAACTCCCGAGGTGATTCACCACGAACTTTCCAGGCTCGCGCCTTACCGGGCTGGGCCATCTCGGCTTCAAAGCGGACAAATGGATACTATATTAAAAGACTTGTGTTCAAATCACGGCATTCCGATGTACATACGGGTGTCTTTCAGGGTCGGTCTGTCCCTTCTCGAGGCTTCTATGACATTATGTTCTATGTCTGCGATAACAACCGAAGATTCTCCGTCTGCAATTGCAATTGTGTCTCCGTACGGTGTGATGCATCTGCTTTTTCCGAAGAACTTCAGATCCATACAGTCTCCGATGTTGTTCACGAATACCGTATACACAGTGGATTCGACGCATCTTGCCGATACTACGTGCTGAAACGCTTTTTCGGATGTGGTCGGAGATGCGGAAATGCATATGATCATGTCCGCACCGTTCACTGCGTAATATTTGACCAATTCCGGGAAGAAAATATCATAGCAGATTATCAGTCCGATCTTAAAACCGCATACCTCGGCCATTACGGGCTTTGTTCCCGCAGTGAAAATCTTATCTTCGCCGAATACGCCGAAACCCGGAAGATGGATTTTGTCGTATCTTGTGATATTATCAGATATAAGATAAGAAGAATTGAACACACCGTCTTCGGAAATAAACGGACCTCCGACAATCACCGCTTTATGCAGTCTGCGGGTGCATGAAAGTATCATATCGATACACTCATCGAGATTGTTCACGGAATCAAAATCTCCGAATGAATAATCGGTGAGAAACATCTCCGGAAATACAAGAAGATCCGCATCCGTATTGTTTACTGCCGAAACTACCGTTTCCGCATTTGCACGTACATCTCCCGCAGCAGGTTTGAACTGACAGAGTGCGACCTTCATGTTCTCTGTATCATCCTTATGTATTTTTACCGATGCGGTTATACAGGGAAACAATGGAAGGAATTCCGGGAATCGGCAGGGAAGACGTCGGAAGACTCACGGCATTTATCAGAGATACCGTGAAGAATGCAGGGTGCAGCGGTGTTGTAATAGGTCTCAGCGGAGGTATCGACTCTGCAGTCGTTACCAAATTGGCTGCGGATGCATTGGGTGCGGACAAGGTACTCAACATCTTCATGCCGTCCGCAACGACACCGAAGGATGACATGAAATGCACATCCGAGTTCAGTGCTTCTCTGGGCACTGAGTACAGGATTGTGGACATATCTTCATCGGTTGCCGCACTGTCATCGGCTCTCGGATTGAAAGATGACGATAATCTCGGCAGAGGAAATCTTTCCGCAAGGTGCAGAATGGCTGTTTTGTTTGACACTGCACGCAGAACAAACCGCATCGTATTGGGAACTTCCAACAGAAGCGAGATGATGATGGGTTATTTCACAAAATTCGGCGACGGAGCGTGTGATGCGGTACCTATTGTGAATCTTTACAAAACACAGGTAAGAGAATTGGCATCGCTGATCGGAATACCTGAAGAATTTATCGTAAAACCTCCGTCCGCAGGACTGTGGGAAGGACAGACCGATGAGGGCGAGATGGGAATATCTTACGATAAACTCGACACAGTCCTTTACCGTTTGGACAGTATGGGCGATGATGATATTTCGAAGGAAACCGGGGTATCTGTCGAGAAGGTTGCGGAAATAAGAAAAAGAGTTGCATCCGCAGCACACAAGAGAAATCCCGCAATCCGTCCGTAATCGGTAACGGAATAACGAATACGATGTCATTTGATGTGTAATCCGTTAGGATGACGGCACATCAGACTGTGACAGCATCCTTCAGACAACCGACGGCAAGAAAGGTTTATTTATGGGGTCGCTTTCTCTCGGATGCTATCATTCGCTCCTGTGGTGTAGCGGCCAATCATGGAGCCCTCTCGAGGCTCCGACACGGATTCGAATTCCGTCAGGAGCACCATTTCCTCACAGTTTTCAGATCAGTTGTCACTGTCGTTTTTCTTCTGTGTTTTCCCGACACTATGTGCCAGCTTATCTTATGATATTCAGGCATTCTCTCGACCCTCTTAAATATCATGTCACGGATAAGCACGGTGATGAATCCCAGGAACATCCCCCTCCTATGCGATTATTACGAATACACCATGAGCAACGGGTATATGGAAAACGGTCTCGCCGACCGTATCGTTTACTTCGATCTTTATTTCAGAAACGTACCCGACGGAGGAGGTTTTGCCGTAGCTGCCGGTTTGGAACAGTTGGTAAGCTACATTACGGAACTGAGATTCGACGACAGCGATATAGAATTCATGCGTTCCAAAGGAGTCTTCGGGGAGAGATTCCTTGATTATCTGAAGAATTTCCGTTTCACCGGCGATGTTTACGCAATACCCGAAGGCACTCCCGTATTTCCCGGAGAACCCATCGTAACAATCAGAGCGAATGCGATTGAGGCTCAGATTTTGGAGACTTTTGCGCTTCTTACGATGAACCATCAGACTCTTATTGCTACCAAAGCGAGCCGTATTGTACGTGCAGCAGAGGGAAGAGTTGTCCTTGAATTCGGTTCGAGAAGAGCACAGGGAACCGATGCCGCAGTATTAGGTGCCAGGGCAGCTTATATTGCAGGATGCGGAGGTACCGCATGTACGGTATCCGATAAATGGTACGGAGTTCCCGCAAGCGGAACCATGGCCCACTCATGGGTGCAGATGTTCCCTTCGGAATATGAAGCGTTCACGGCATTCTGTAAGCTTTATCCTGATAACGCCACGTTGTTAGTGGATACATACGATACAATTCACAGCGGTATTCCCAATGCGATCAAAGTCTTCAAAGAGTTCGGTTTGGAGAAATGCGCCATACGTTTGGATTCGGGAGACTTATCATTCCTTACCAAGAAGGCAAGGAAGATGCTGGACGATGCCGGCCTTAAACAGTGTAAAATTATCGTTTCCAACGCTTTGGACGAATGGCTTATCCGCGATCTTCTGGAACAGGGGGCGAAAATCGACGGATTCGGTGTGGGAGACAATCTTATTACATCTCACAGCGACCCAGTTTTCAACGGTGTGTACAAACTCGTTGCCGTCGAGGATAACGGAGTCATAATTCCGAAGATTAAGATTTCCGAGAATATGGGTAAACTCACGACACCCGGTTTCAAGAAAGTCTTCAGAATCTACGACAGAAACGGAATGGCACTTGCGGATCAGGTGTGTCTTCACGATGAAACAATCGATGAAAACGAACCTCTGGAACTGTTCGATCCCGATGCGACCTGGAAGAGAAAAACAGTCAAGGATTTCACCGTCAGAGAACTTCAGGTGCCTGTCATCGTCAACGGTAAGCAGGTTTACGAACTTCCGTCTCTCGGCGACATAAGAAAATACCACGGGGAGCAGATGGCCACACTGTGGGATGAGGTGAAACGTTTCACGAATCCGCACAGATATTACGTGGATCTGTCTCAGAAGCTCTGGGATCTCAGAGACAGGATGTTACATAACAAAGGACGTAACTGATTATTTCGCGTTTATTTTACGAAATACGGTAATGTTAAAATACTCCGCCGTTTAATGAATTATTAAGTGGTTAAAATGGCAACGGCAAGATCTGAAAAGATGAAGCAGGTCCTGAGTGTCATAGATGACAACGGAAAATGCACTGCAAGGGACATATGCGATTCCCTCGGCATGAACGCCAGGGAGGTCAGCGGTATACTGAAGGGACTCCGTCTCAGGGGACTCGTCAGAATCGCAGAGACACGCAGTCATTCGGGTAACGTCTGGTCCAAGAACTGATCGTTATCCCTCTGTCGAACGAACGAAGGTACGGGCCGATGAACAGGTTCGGCACCTTCTCTTTTTTTATTATCTTCTGAGTTTGGGCGAAGCTGTCGTTTTCGATACCGCTCCGATGATTTACCGAGATTCAGAAGCAGGTAAAGGGAACCGTATGGAATCAAACTGTATGAAAGATTACAAACCGGAAGAATCGGCGGAGATTACAGCTCCGCTGGCAGGTACTCATAATATGACTTTCGCATTCCTGTTCGGTTCAAGGGCAACCTGAGAATACAGCGACAAAAGCGATTACGATTTTCTCATAGACACAAACGCCGATTTCACGTATCATGACTGCTGCCGTTTCGCAGACGGTTTGGAAGAAGCACTGGGAACATCCGTCGATATAGTGTTTATGTCGACTCTCAACGACGGTATATTCAGCCGCAGAGTGTTAAGAGAAGCCGTCCGTATTTTTGGATGAAGAATTATAAGAGAAATTAAGACGCAGGGCGGACCCTGCGGTTGTATCATTCGATCTTGACTGCTGTGTCAGGGCGTATGAAGTTGATGAACTCTTTGAGGATGTTCTCGAGATAGGTGTCGAGCTGATCCGCAGGTTTTTCGTAAGGAGGGTTCATCCACTGTTTGACGAAGTCGATAAGCTCTACGCTTGTGCATCCGTCCTGGTGTTTCTCGGCGTAATCGGCCCAGACCTTGCTGTTGATACGGAATCCCATCGTCTGTTTGAGTTCTACGATCTCAGCATGCGTGATCGGATAAGATTTCATGACAGCGTGAGTTCACTGAACCATATATCAATATTGCGCTTGTGTCCGCATCTTAACCTGTGTATATATTACACCTGAGATTCCGGCGTTTCGGGATCTTTGTCCTTGAATACAAGCGAAAGTATGACGGTTACAGCCAATACTCCTACGATTACAAGCAGAGATGCGAACACGGGGATGTGTACGAACTTCGCCGCAAGGAGTTTGAACGCAACGAATGCAAGTATGATTCCGAGACCGTAGTTGAGGAATTTCAGTGATTTCATCGATTCTTTGATGGTGAAATACAGAGACCTCAGACCCATGATTGCGAATATGTTGGACGTATACACAATGAATCTGTCCGTTGTAATGGCCAACACCGCAGGGACGGAATCCAATGCGAAAATGATGTCCGAAAGTTCGATGACGATGACACACAGGAAAAGAGGCGTCATAATCAGTTTTCCGTCGATTCTTGTGAAGAATTTATCTCCGTCGAGTTCCGGCGATGTCTTGAAGATTTTAGACATCGCAACAGCGACTTTGTTTTCTCCTTCATCGTCATCTTTCTTGAAGATTGTCTTGATAGCGGCGATAAGAAGGATTACGCCGAAGATGTACATCACGAACTCGAATCTCTCCATGAGTTCGGCTCCGGCGAAGATGAAAATCGCACGGAAAATCAGTGCACCGAAGATACCGTAGTAGAGTGCTTTGTGCTGGTAGTCGTCGGGAATTTTGAAGAACGAGAATATCAGGATGAATACGAATAAGTTGTCGATACTCATCGATTCCTCGACGATGTATCCTGTGTAGAATTCAACGGCTTTATCCGATCCCAATGTGACGAGGATGAAGATACCGAAGGCTACTGCGATGGCTATCCATACGGCGGTCATCTTCATCGCTTTCTTCGCGCTGATGTGTTTTGGGCCTTTGTTGAATATGCCCAAATCAAAAGCCATCAGTACGGCGATGAGAGTAAGGAATCCTATCCAGAACCAGATACTCTCTGTCATCCTGTTCTCGTATAATCAAAGTGTTATAAAACAGACACGGGAGCATCGGCAGATGCTCCCGTATCGGTTCAATGTCCGTGACCCATCAGCAGGAATACCGCAGCTGCGATTGCGATGCCTATAAGGAGCATTATGAATGCTCTTGAATCCTGGGTCTTCCTGTGGAATGCCTCGGGAATCATATCGCATAACGCAACATACATGAACGTTCCCGCGGAGAATGCGAGAGGTATTCCAACCATTCCGTCGACGGATACACCGTTCAGAACGATGAATGAAATAATCGCCGCAACAGGCGTGATGCAGGCAAATCCGAAGAGATATTTCATTACCGTTTTCTTATCCAAATCAGTCAGAAGGAATGTGGATGATAATGAGAACAACACAACGAATTTGTGAATGCACATACCGACGAGGGCGAGGGCTCCGATGTTCGGATCCACCATCATAGATGCCGCAAGTACCAGACCGTCTACGAATGCGTGTACCGACAGTCCGATAAATGCGGAAAGAGACGCGATACTGTGTGTATGTTCGTCTTCGTGACATTCTTCGTTACATTCGTCATGGCATTCTTCGGCGTGCATGTGTTTGATCAGAACATCCACACCCAATATGACAAGGAATCCGAACATTGCGGAAATACAGGTGACTTCCGCACCGTAACCTCCTTCCGCACATTCCTCTATAGCTTCCGGGAGCAACAGGAAGAACAGGATTCCCAGGAATATTCCCGCACTGAGTGCCACCAGAAGATGTGTCTGTCTGTCGGATAGTTCTCTTATGAACGGTGTGTACGCACCCGCCATCGCCACTGCCAACAGAATGACTGTGTAAATCAGGAAGGTCACTGCAATTTCCATAAAGCACCGTCATCGGAAATAATTATTAAAATATTGGGAGATAGTTATTAACTTTGGATACCGAGAGGTATCGATTGTTAATAACGGGTGATTTCTTGGGAATAATCAGCGTATCTCTGCCTGATGAGTACATAGAAGAGTTGGACGACATACAGAAATGCTACGGTCTCAGCGGAAGGAGCGAGGCGATAAGACACGCGATAAGATCCGCGGAGACCGAAATGAAAGAACTCTCGGACATGAACGGACAGGCGGAAGGCGTGTTGGTGATTGTCCACGGAGATCACGACGATATGTGGATGTCGAAAATCTATCACAGGTATGAAGGACAGATAAAAACACAGCTTCATTCCCATCTGCTGAACAGAAGATGTCTCGAAGTTATGATTATCTCCACGGATTCGCAGACTCTGGTTCGTATTATGAAGGACATACATTCAGTCGGAAAAGCTGATTATGTGAAATTTGTGAGAGGATGAGATATTATCCGATAATATTCAGGGACGGGAGATGTTTCCGTAATTTTCTGTTTAACCTTAAGATGCGGGGAAACCCGCATTCTTTCCGCAGAAAAAGTTGAATTATGCTGAGTTCGCAGGAACTGACACATCGTATCGTCAAAACACCCGACGAAGTCTTTATTTACGGTCACTTCGATAGAGCTGTCGGATGGGATTGACATGGGTTCTAGAAACCTAAGCAGCAGCGTCAGCTTTGCAAAGGACGTTATAAACAACGTAGTCAGCAGGCTCGACAGATTCACGGACTCGGCGTTAGGTACGCTTGAGAAGTCCACAGGGATGAAATTCAGGAAAGACAAAGGCATTCACCTTGCAGGCGGACCCGATTTCTGCATGGAAATCAGGAGATACAGTCTGCAAAAAGAGCCTGCGGCCGAAGAGATTGCGGAAATATCCGAAGTTATCTCGGCGGAACAGGAAATGCCGTTTGTTCCGGAAACCGAAGTGTCTTACGAATATGTCATCACTGCAGATGATATCCGCGAAGAGATACAGCCTGTTACGGAAGAAATTGCAGACATTCCCGCAGAAATACCGTGCGAAATAGTCGAAGAGGACACATCGGAAGTTGTCTGTGTCGCAGACGGCGGAGTTTCGTCATACGGTGCGGAAGCGGAAGAGACCGTAATCGGTGACGACTTCAGTATGATTTCCGTGCCGATGCAGTTCGAGAAAGCCGAGACGTCGAGTATGGTCGAAGAACCTCCTATGTGCGGATTCGGTTTCGAGGAACCTGTTGTTGAAGCGGAACCGATAGACGACGGCGTTGATTTCGAAGATCTTTACGAAACGATTGTTGCGGAATCCATCGTCAACGACATTATGCCCGCACTCGTACCTGAAGTTTACAGAGAGCCCGTGGATGACGGCGTAGATTACGAAGATCTTTACAAGTCAATCGTTGCGGCATCCGTTTTCAACGATGTCATGCCCGCACTTGTGCCCGAAGTCTTCGAGGAACCGTACATTCCGGAGTATGTAATCTCGGAATTCGAAGAACCCGTTACCGAAGAAACTGTCATCGATGTACCTGCAAGATACGTTCCCGAATACGTCATCACAGAATTCGGAGAATCCGTTGTTCAGGAAACCGCACTCGAAGTGCCTGTGAAGTTCGTTCCCGAGTATGTCATCACAGAATTCGGAGAGTCAGCCGTCGAAGAAACGGCAATCGAAGTGCCTGTGAAGTTCGTTCCCGAATACGTCATCACGGAAATCGCGGAACCTGTTTCAGAGGAAATCTCAATCGATGTTCCCGAGAAGATTCAGGAAACTGCAGTGTCTCCGTTCGCAGATCACGTAACGAGCACAACATCGTTCAGGTTCTCTTTCGCATCGACATCATCCATGCCCGGAAAGACAGGCTTCACCTTCAGAATGGGTAGGAAGAAAAGTATCGAGGAGTTCATCAACGGTCCGGAACAGCGTGTCGGCAAGAGCAGCAATTCCGAATCCGCCGTATTGGCAGACTCACGTGACAACAGCGGAATGACGCTCAACTGATACAAAATACACAAACCATCCGTTTTCGGCGGATATCGGACATCTGTACCGATATCCGCACTTTTATCTACATATCGATTCGATTCCCTGTCTATTTATAGGGTGAAAATATACGTGGGCAACATGGAACTAGCGAATATCCTGTTGATGCTCACAGTCGTCTTCGTCCTTGCGAAATTAGCATCTCTTCTCTTCAACAGATTCGGTGTACCCGGACTTGTCGGAGAGATTCTGATCGGTATTATTCTGACAATCTGTATCGGAGATCAGTCGATTGCACAGTCTTTGGGACTGTACGAAATGGTCGGCGGAGAGCGTGTGCACGGCGAAACGTACGAAGCTCTCGAAGTATTCGCTGAAATAGGTGTAATGTTCCTTTTGTTCTCGGTAGGTCTCGAGACACGTGTCAAAGATTTGATGGCTGTCGGAAAAACAGCGTTCCTTGTTGCGTTGCTCGGAGTCGTCGTACCGTTCGTATTCGGTTTCATTTACATCGACTTTGTGTACATGAGCGGAAACACTCAGTACGCCCTGTTCCTCGGAGCGGCAATGGTCGCGACGAGTGTGGGAATTACGGCACGTGTAATCAAGGACAAGAACCTGATTGAGGCCAAAGAATCGAGGATTATCATCGGTGCTGCGGTTATCGACGATGTGTTGGGAATGATCGTTCTCGCAATCGTTTCCGGAATGGCAGGTTCCTCCGGAGATGTCGACATAGGACACGTGATTCTGATCACAGTCGAAGCATTCGTCTTTGTCATCGCGGTTATGGTATTCGCAGGAAAGTTCGTACCGATGATCTACGACGCTGTACAGGCAAGGAGAGCGGCCAAGGCAATGGAGAATGAAAACTACGAACCTCTCAGGCTGAACATGTTGGCTGTTTCTATTGCCGTATGTCTCGGATTTGCATGGCTCGCGGAGTTTATCGGTCTTGCGGCAATTATCGGTTCATTCCTCGCGGGAATGATATTCGCAGATTATGCCAGAGAATGGAAACTCGATGAGAAGGTCGAAGGCATCACGACATTCCTCGTATCGTTCTTCTTCGTATATGTCGGACTCATGGTCGATATCAGTGCGGTTACAAGTGAGGTCATCATTTCATTCGTTGTTGTTCTTATCCTTGCTGTCATCGGAAAGTACGTCGGATGCGGTCTCGGAGCGAAGCTCGGAGATAAAACTACGGATATGCAGTCCTTCAACATTATCGGAGTCGGTATGATTCCGAGGGGAGAGGTAGGTATCATCGTAGCAACAATCGGATTGGGAATCTTCGGTAACGAATTCCTTCCGCTGTACACTATTGTGGTGCTGATGTCTGTCGCAACGACAATCATCGCACCTCCGATGCTGTCCGCAGTCTTCGGTAAGAAGTACAAGAACGGAGTCATCCCGCCTGAGGATGAGATCTGAAATCTCTTTAACGCGGGGGCGTAAGCCCCCGCATTACAGAATCTGTTTACAATAAAAGAAAAACAGAAAGATTCTCTTGTTTTTCATAAAAAATCAGCAGACAGAGCATCCGCTGAAACATTGAATGACTTAAGAACCAAAACGGTCTCAGTTCATCGGCACGAGTACGTTGAGAAGAATAACGATTACTGCGAATCCGATCGCAATACCGACGACGAGCTTAGGGTTGAGCTTCAGAGATTTGTCGTTCTCGGTATCGAAGTACCTGACGAGACCTGCCTGTGACTGGAAACCCCCATCGTTTTTCTTGGCCATGACCGAGAGTATCTGTAGTCCGTATATAAGGTTATGGAACAGACGCCCTGTTCAAACTGCACCTTCTTTTATACTAGATTACCAATCGGCAGACGGTAATCATGCACTGGGCAGACGTAATCGCTAAAGAAGTGAGCGAGAAGAACGACCATCCGATCATTGCCACCGGTATCAGTCCTACGGGAATACTGCACGTAGGCAGCCTGAGAGAGGCAATTACGGGCGAATCAGTCCGCAGCGCCCTTAAAGAGTTGGGTTCCGACGTCAAACTCATCTATCTCATCGATTCATTCGATCCTCTCAGGAAGAGATACGAATTCCTTCCCGAAGAGTTCGAGAAGTATGTCGGTATGCCGATATGCAACATCCCCTGCCCCTGCGGTAAGCATGACAACTACGCACACCACTTCATACAGCCTTTCCTCGATGTCGTGGATTCATTGGGTGTGAACTGCGAAATCGTATGGACACACGAACTCTACAAACAGGGAAAATTCGCGGAAACCATCGATCTTTCCATAAAGAATGTGGACAAAGTCGAAGCAATTCTCAGGGAAGTATCCGGAAGGGACAAGAAGTTCACACCGTACAACCCTCTCTGTGAGAAGTGCGGATGTTTTACAGAACCTATTCTGGACACGTATGAGTTCCCTTACGTCGAATATCAGTGCAAATGCGGTCACCACGGTAAAGCGGATGTCCGCAAGATGGAAGGAAAGCTCCCCTGGAGGCTTGAGTGGCCCGCAAAGTGGAAGATATTCGGTACCGCTGTAGAACCCTTCGGAAAGGACCACGCAGCAGCCGGAGGTTCTTACGATACAGGTAAAGTCATCGTCAAAGAGATATTCGGCGGAGAGGCACCTTATCCCATCCCTTACGAATTCGTTCAGCTGAAGATGAACGGACAGGTTGTGCAGATGCACAAATCCACGGGATCCGCCGTCACAGGTTTGGACGCAATCGGAATGACTCCTCCGGAAGTACTCAACTATCTCTTCCTGCGTGTGAACCCCAGCAAAGCAATCGATTTCGATTACGGAATGGGAATCCTCGATATGGAGGACGAATACGACAGAATGGAGAATCTGTTCTACAACGGAGGTTCCACCGAAGTTGAAGAGAATTCCGTACGTGCGTATGAGATTGCACAGCACAACAACGTCCCGAAGAAGATGCCTCTGCAGATTTCATGCAGACATCTTGTGAACATCGTTCAGATGGCGGATGATTTCGACGGTGTGTTGGATATTCTCAGGCGTAAGGAAGATCTCTCAGGTGCTAACGATATCGATCTCGCAAGGCTGAAACGCAGAGTTGAATGCGTGAGGTATTGGCTCAACGGATTCGCACCCGATATGGTGAAGTTCTCGCTCTGTGCGAAGATGCCCGAAGTTGATGTTTCGGATGCGGAGAAAGCGTTCTTCAAAGCATGTGCGGAGAAATTCGAGACTATCGAATGGAATGCGGAAGCTATCAACGCAGCAATCGTCGAATGCGCAGCGCCGATCGGTAACAAAGCAGCCTTCAAAGCGATGTACAAAGTTCTCATCAACATGACCAAAGGTCCGAGGCTCGGTCCTTTCCTCGAGTCGATGGATCCTCAGTTCGTTATCGGAAGAATGAAGGAAGCTTCGCAGTGATTTTCCGAAGGGGTTTGAAACCCCTTCGGAACAAACTCATTTACAATTCATATTCTTTGTATTTTGCAATAATTCATTGATTTCTATGCGGATGCTATGTCCGACGGTTTGCAAAATGATGTGTTACAGAACATCACTTTAAAAGGCAAATCAGAATCTGATGTGTTATAACATATTACTTTAAGAAACAATTTAGAAAATGGTGTGTTATAACACATCAAAATGAAAGGTCGGATGTGTCGGGAATACACCCGACACATCGCATTCACTGCAGAATTCCCATGTCGGTAAGTTTCTCCGGCAGATATTTGTCGGTCACATAATCGAGACCGTATTTTGCCAGAGCCTGCTGCTCAGCCTTCTTCTTCATTTCGAGCATTGCCTGAATCTCACTTACCCAGAATTCATCCTTGAATCTCGGATCCGAAAGTTCAGCGTTCAACGCACCGATATCTTTGTCTGAGAGCTTATCTGTCGGAAGGTCGTAGTTCAGAATATCCGACGCGGTAATTCCGATGAACTGCGCCGTAGGCGTAGCGAGATAATCGGAAATGTGTGCAGTCTTAATCGCACCGTACGCAACCGATGCAAAAATACGGAACGACCACGGATCGCCGTCGGTGAACACGGTAACGGGTATGCGGTATTCTTCGTTCAATCTCTTGATCAAACGTCTTGTCGACCTCGTAGGCTGACCGCTCAGGTGAATCAATGCGCAGTTGTATCTCTCGGGGAAACCGTTTTCGATCAACCTCGCAAACATTCCTCCTGTCTCGATAGCCATAACGAAATCTACACTCGGATCCACAATCTCAAACGTTTCTTTCTCAACCGAATACGGAATTCCGAATCCTGTCTCTGCGACATCGTCCATGCAGTTGAACTTGCGCATTCCTTTCTTTGTCATCGTTCTGAAATCGATGTTACCGTAAACGTGCGAACTTCCTTCCTCGGGTCTGAGTTTGAAGTCTTCTCTCATACAGCTCGATACAGTCTCCAAATCCTCCGCAAGAAGGTTGCTTTCATCCTG
>CAVFUJ010000004.1:0-17134 GCA_963625795.1 Anaerovoracaceae bacterium | reverse complement strand
GTCCCCATCCTTCCGAAATGTAGTACATTTCCCTTAAGGTGGATGATTTGCCGTTTCTGATCATATCTTCAATGAAATCCACGGTGTAGACGGTCCTGAGCATCATCGTCGCACCCTGAACCGTTTTCGCGGTACGGGTAGTCTTGAGATTTCCGTATTTCCACACGTCATATCTCGGATCGAACTCGATGTTCTTCTTCGACCTCAGAGGAAGTGTCATTGCGGGGACTTCTCCCTGATCCATCTGATTGTACAGTGAATCGATGATCTCGGTGAGATTGTTCACCGCTGCCTGCTGTCTCTCATTCATCTCCAAGATCCTCGACCTCCTCTACTTCTTCTGCATCTGTATCGTCTTCAACGTAATCCGAATCCAATTCGGTGATTTCCATTCCTTTGATTCCCCAGTCTCCGGGCAGCATCTCGGCACCCATTACCATGACGGGGTTGATTCCCGAGATGTAAATATCATCGGGTGAGAACACATCACCCATTTCACCTGTAAGCTCGAAAGTAATTTCCACGTGCTTTGCGGGAGGTATCGGACCGACGGTCCATGTGACTTTACCGTCGTCGTTCATTTCCCTGAAGTATTCTCCTCCGAAGAGTGTGAGATTCACGGCATCTTTGGGGAGCTGGGCATGTAAACTCATCTTCCTTTCGGCCTGTGTGTAGTTGTATACCGTGTACGTGATTGTGCGGAGTTTCTTTTTCTTGTCTTTGACAACGGTAGGCTCAATCCACACGACGTTCATAATCTTGGATATGGTCATATCGAGGTTGGGAACAGGCTTTTTCAGGAATACCGCCGATTTTTCAGCAAATTCCGGAAGGATTTCCTGAACAATCTCGAATTTGGCGTGAGTCTTCTTTCTTCTTTCCTCTTTGTTGAGGTGACTCTTGAGACTCCTCGCACAGAGTTTGAGTGCGAGTTCGATTTCACTCTGAATTTCAGGTAAATCCGCTACGGCTTCCTTACCTTCGGATGTGAACGGAACTTTTGTCGAAGCGATATGAACAAGAATAATCGCAGGTCCGAATGGAATTCCTTTTCCTCCTCTCTGCTCCAATCCGTATCTTCTCCAGTCGATGTTTGAAACACCTTTTGTGATAGCACACGCACCGGGCTGGAAGAGCAGCGGTACGCGGTTCGCAAATCTGAGAATACTTACGGGCCCGTCTGCGGGAATATCTCCTCCGTAAACGATTCCCGCTTCCACGATGAACGGGTTTCCGTTCACGGATTTGGGCGCTCTTGTTACAGGCGGGGCGTAATAATCGGGACGCATTCCCTCGAGGACGTGCATTAAACCTTTTTTGATCAGAGTGTCACCGATCGGAGAAAGACAGTCTGTCGGAGGAGCCATGATCTTCACGGTGTCGATTGCTTTGATCATCGCTTTGCAGTGGTCGTGTGTAAGCGACGAAGGCTTTGCCTCGGGTTTGATACCCGATTTCTCCAGAATCTCATCTGCAATTCTCGGCGTAACCCTTGAGAAATCGTTCGTAAGGAATGCTCTGACTGTCTTCTGTTCCGACATCTGAGCGTATTTCAGAAGACTTCCTATTTCCAATCCCGTCGGATGCGGTTTGATTTCTTTCGATTTCTCGGGCATAACATCCGTCGCCCTCTCGAAGATGAATGTCTTACCTTCGGGGTCGATGAATGTAATCTTCGAATGGGGATTCACGATGGCCGTGTTCTTGAGGTATTCGAAGATGGACTGTTTTCCTGTGATGTACCTTCCTTTGATGGTGTACTCGATACTCGTACCGTGTTCTTTGCCTTCCCACGTGAAAGGTTTGTCGTTGGTGATAATCGGTCTGTTGACTTTTGTATCGATGACGATGTCCATTCCCCATGCGACTTCGTCTGCGCCTTCTATCTTGGACTGAATGTGTGCAGGCTTACCTGTTGTGATGTAACCGTACATGACGGTGGCCGAAATACCGATACCCTGCTGTCCTCTGGACTGTCTCAGCGCATGGAATCTCGATCCGTACAGGAGACGTCCGAACACATTCCCCATCATCTTGTGAACGATACCGGGTCCGTTATCTTCCACGGTAACGGTATAATCGTCATCGGGGTGACGGGTCATTTTAACAAAAATGTCCGGAAGTATTCCCGCTTCCTCACATGCGTCGAGGGAGTTATCCACAGCCTCTTTGATACCCATCAGTAACGATTTCGAACGTGAATCGAAACCGAGAATGTGTTTGTTCTTCTCGAAGAACTCCGTTACGGAGATCTCCTGTTGTTTCTTGGCCATCTTTTCAGCCGTCGACGTTTTCTTAACTGCCGTCGCCGGCCCCTTCTTGATATCTTCGTCAGGGCACATCCGTTCTGAGCGATGTTGTTCCTTATATTATAAATGTTTTAAAAGAGAAAAAGACAGGAAAGGGGGAGTGTTTCACTCCTCTTTCCTGCTGTCGACGATGACTGTTTCTTCGTCTTCATCGAATGTCGCACCGCATTTGGGGCAGACAGTCGAATCCGAAGGTACTTCCGCACCGCATTCGGAGCATTGGAAGTAATCGACTTTCCTGTGTTTGAGTTCCTCGGGAACTTCGATATAAGCACCGCATTTTCTGCATGAGGTTTCTCCGGGGAGAATGACTGTGCCGCACTGTTTGCAGCGTCCGTATCCCTTGGGGTAAAGACGTCCTTCGGCTTCCATCTTCTCTCTTGTTTCTTCGAGATTCTTCGATGCACGGCGCATGAAGAATGAAATGATGAGATAAAGGAAAATCGAGAGCGACACGAAGTATGCGTTACCGACGAGTGCACTGTTCCTGACGGCGGAATCTCCTCCGACGTTGAATGCTCCGTCTTTGGTTTCGGCGGTCTTTTCATCCGTGCCTTCGTGTGTCACAATCTTGAATTTGTAGATGAACACACTGTCTGCGGACAGATTGCTGATTGTTGCCGTATACTTGCCTTCCCCGTCCGATGTCATCGTCACATAATCTGCGCTCTGGCACGTGTAATATCTGTAGAAGGATAATGCAAGAGGCATGTATTTTACATCGATCTCATCGGGGGTTGCGCTTCCGCTGTAGACAATCTCTACTTTAACTCCGCCGTTGACGTATTTCATGTCGGATACGGTGATGTCTTTGTCCTCGTAAGAGTGCCAATCGCTGTTGTTATCTATGTTGGGGATCGAGATTGCGAATGCTCCCGTGCCGGTTGCGATTATGAATACACACAATGCAACAACAATCATCTTCGGGTTGCTGTCGCATCCGAATCTTTTCACAATCATGTGAATAAGTGCACCTATCAGCAGGAAACCCAAACCGCATGCGATTCTTTCCACGTCAAGATAGTACAATGCGATTACACACAGCGACGCCAAAACAATACCGACAACAAAGCCGATCGGCGACTTAGCGAATTTCCTGAAACCGGTCAACGGTTCTTCATCAGCCATCGGACGGCACAATACATGTGCGGTATATAAGAAGTCTGGATAGATCGTCTGTGATATTTTACGGAATAATCGGCATGTTCCAGACACAGAATAATCGGTTGTTTATGCAATCATGATTTCATACGGCGGATGATGCAATCAATACCGCAGAATCCGCCCCCATACAGAAAAACCGATTGCTTTCCTGCGGTTTGATTCTGCATTGCCCTTAAATAGTGCGCATATATCCACGATATCAGAGGAGGGAGTCGTACGGCAATTGAGGATCAGATAAGAGAGCTCGAGGAAGAGATCTCCAAGACCAAGTACAACAAGGCTACCGAAGGTCATATCGGTAAACTCAAAGCGAAGATTGCCCGCCTTCAGCAGGAGGATGAAAAAAGAAAATCCTCCAAAGGGAACACCAAAGGATTCTATGTCAAAAAGGCGGGTAATGCAACAGTCGCTTTGGTAGGATTCCCGAGTGTCGGTAAATCCACACTTCTCAATCAGCTCACAGGAGCGAAATCGGAGGTAGGAGCATATCATTTCACCACATTGGATGTCGTTCCCGGTGTGATGCTTTACAACCACGCAAAGATTCAGATTCTCGATATGCCCGGACTCATCAAGGATGCGTCGAGAGGTAAAGGAAGAGGACGTGAAGTAATCGCAGCCGCAAGATCCGCAGATGTGATTCTCCTTGTCGTGGATGTTTTCAATCCCGATATTTCGGTTCTTTTCAACGAACTGTACAACGCGGCAATCCGTCTCAATCAGAAGAGGCCCGATGTAACAATTACGGGCGGAGATCAGGGTGGTATTGTTGTCAAACCCACGGTAAAACTCACCAAGATTACCAAAGAGACAATCAAGGACATGACCGCAGCGTACGGTCACGTCAACGCTACGGTTGTCGTACGTGAAGACATCAACGTGGAACAGATGCTCGATGTTCTTGCGGGAAACCGTGTCTATATCAAAGCAATCATGGCAATCAACAAGGTGGATATCGTTCAGCACGATGAGTTGGACAGAGCCCTCGAACGTAACAGCATCTACAGATGTTTCCCCGTGTCCGCAGCGACAGGTCTCGGAATGGAGGAACTCAAACAGGGTCTCTACGATACAATCGATATGATCCGCATCTACCTCAAACCTCAGGGTCAGGAAGCGGATATGGATGTTCCTTTGATTGTCAAACGCGGTAACACCGTCGGAGATGTGTGTGAATTGATTCACAGGCAGTTCCGTTCCAACTTCAGATACGCAATGGTCTGGGGTAAGAGTGCCAAGTTCCCCGGACAGACAGTCGGTTTGGACCACGTCGTTATGGATGAAGACGTTGTCTGTATCATCGTCAAGAAGAATTTCTGACGACATTCTGTGCATAACCCTTATTATATGGACAGACGTTAGGCCGAATTATGATCCAACGCCCGCGCGGAACAAGGGATTTTCTCCCTGATGAGATGGAGAAGAGGAGATATTACGAAGGACGCCTGAGAGATGTCGCCAAGACATACGGTTTCAGGGAGGTTGCAACACCTATCTTCGAGGAATCGGAACTCTTCATACTCAGATCGGGACCCAATGTGCTGGGCGAGCTCTATGCGTTCAAAGACAAAGGAGACAGGGAAATCGCACTCCGCCCCGAGATGACCGCACCGGTCGTCCGTATGTTCGTGAACGAAATGAGCAACGATCCCAAGCCGATTAAGATGTTCTACTTCGGTCAGTGCTTCAGGTACGAAAGACCGCAGAGCGGACGTTACAGAGAATTCTTCCAATTCGGTGCGGAATTAATCGGAAATCCGAATGTGGAATCCGATGCCGAAGTAATCTCCATGGCAGGCGCCATGATAAGATCGCTCGGACTCAAAGAATACAGGATAAGAATCGGACACATCGGTGTGCTGAGACAGACTGTGGCGGATATCGGAGTTCCCAAGGAAAGGACAGCCGAGGTTCTTCAGAAACTTGATAAGAAGAATTACGAAGAAGCGACACCTCTGCTGAAGTCTATGGGTGTCACACAGGAAGCAATCGACAGGCTCTACGATCTTACCGAAACTGTAGGCGGGCCCGAAGTTTTGTCAAAAGTACCCGGAGAGGCAGGAGATTATCTCAGGAAACTTGTGGAATTACTCCGCGTAATGGGTGTTGAAGACGTCGAAATCGATCTCGGTGTCGTGAGAGGTCTTGACTACTACACGGGAATGGTCTTCGAAGCCGAAGCACCCGCATTGGGAGCGGAGAAACAGATCTGCGGAGGAGGTTCCTACACATTGTCGGAACTCTTCGGCGGTGAGAAAGTCTTCTCAACGGGATTCGCCGTAGGATTCGACAGGATTCTGCTTGCGGCGGAGAAAGAAGGTCAGAGTTATCAGAGAGAAGGAATCGACGCATACGTCGTTCCCGCTTCCGATGACGTAAGACTTGAGGCTGCAAAGATTGTCACGATGCTCCGTAACGAAGGTCTGAAGTCCGATATAGACATCATGGGCCGTAAGATGGGTAAAGCGATGAAGTACGCATCCATCGCATGTGCCAGGAATGTCATCATCGTAGGTTCGAAAGAACTCGAAACATGCTCTGTTACCGTAAGGGATATGGCATCCGGAGAACAGAGAATCGTAAAGATCGAAGATCTTGTCAACGATCTCAAAGCGGAAAACCGATTCAGTTTTTATCCATGGTCTGGTTGAGCAGGAAATCCGCTCTCGAGACCATGGGGTTGCTTCTTCTTACGTGAGTGAACTTAACATTCGGAATCATAGAAGACAGTGCTTTCGCATCGTCGTGAAGTTCTTTCATATCAGGAGATTTCACTTTGTATTCTCCGTTCATTTGTTTAATCACCAATTCAGAGTCCATGACAAATTCGACGGTATCTTCCTTCAGTCTGAGAGCCTTGGTTATTGCGCAGATCAATCCTCTGTATTCTGCGTAATTGTTTGTGTGAATTCCCAGAAATTCAGTGTATTCGTCGATAATCTGTCCGTCTCTTGTCACAACAACGGCAAAAGCGGATTTACCGGGATTCCCGCGGGAACCTCCGTCGGAGTATATTGTAAGTGTCATTGATAGATCAATTCCTGTTTCACGGAGTTGTCATCATTCACTAAAATTACCTTTGCATGAACGGGTTCGTCTGTAAGTTCGAATCCCATTATGATTATTTTATCGCCGAGTTCGCAGAGATGTGCGGCGGCACCGTTGAGTGCGATGATCCCGGAACCTCTCTTTCCCGGAAGGGTGTACGTTTCGAAGCGGTTGCCGTTGTTTACGTCGGCAATCAGTACTTTCTCGCCTACCCAAAGTCCGGATTTTTCGAGAAGTTCCTCATCAATCGTAATGCTGCCTTCGTAATCCAGCCTTCTTTCCGTAACGGTTGCCCTGTGGATTTTGCTGCGAAGCATCGAACGCATAAACGACTCTATCTTACGCTCACTTAAATAAACTGTCATGCCCCCGTTTCCTGTCAGTAACACTGAAACGGCAGAAATGCATATTGAGTAACACGAATTTCAGAAAAGTTATTAACTACACTTCGGGTTTGAGGTAACATGGACTTTCACGGAAAGAAAAGAATGCTCACTGCAATGTTCGCAGTCGGGCTCTTCATGATTTCAATAATCGCAGTCATCCCTTCGGGAGTCGATGCTGCGGATTCGGAATTCAGTATTACGGACGGAAAAGGCAACACCGTCAAATTCACCGGACCTGTCGATCACATAATCACAATCGGAAAAGGTGTTACACTCAACGCAATTCAGTTGGGATACGTTGATAAAATCGTAGTCGCAGACAAGTACTCCGCTACCGATTCCTCGGAACTATTCGACGGTCTGAGAGCAAACATCGAGAAGAAAGTGACAACGGCGGGCGGAACAATCTATTCTTCAGGTCTCGATACTCTGAAGTCGGAGATTATCGATGCAGTCGATAAAGGAAAATTCGATAAGACGAAGGATGTCATCATTCTCACAGGCGGTGAGTCGTACATCGAAAAGAACGGTCTGAGATCATACCTGATGAACGATCTCGGCCTCAGAGTTCTTGCATGGAACGATGTCAAGGATTACGACGGAATGGTCGATCTCGCAGAGAAGATGTCAATGGTTCTCAGCGGTGAGAAACTCCCTATTGTGAAAGAAATGTCTTCCGTCAAAGATACAGTGACAAAGAAACTCGCAGACAACGGCATAACCGACGATAAAAAAGTCAAGGCCTTCTATGTCACATACAGCGCTGACACATTCAAAGTAGGAAATGCAGGTTCGGTTACCACCGCAATGATTCAGGCTGCCGGAGGTAATGCGGTCACTATAGACACCACCAAATCAGGTACAACATACGCCGCAAACATCACCGAACTGATTGAAAAGTACGGAAAAGACACAATAATCTTCGCAGACAACACAGTTGCCAGCAGTGAGAAGTACATGTCCGACCTCAGAACTCAGGCCGGCGACGGTATCGAGATCATCAAACTCAATGCAATCTGGAACAACTATGCGATTGAGAGTATGGAAGGCGTCAAAATGATGGCATCCACCATGTATCCCGAAATCTTCACAAGCTGGGACAGCGGAGAGAGTGCAAACTCAGGTGACGGTAACAACATGGCACTGTACATCGCAGTCGCAGTCATCGCATGTATCGCTGTAGCCGTCGCAGCCGTATTCATGATGAAACGCAAGTGAAACCTTAAAGACGGATGTCGGGGATGCGGATAGAGTGTCCAAACCAAAGAAGATACTGATTGTCATTGCGCTGCTCGTAATCGCAGCTCTTGTCTGTATCTATTTGGACCTTTCATGGATATCTGCGGGCAATACCTACTCCTTCGGGGAAGTGTGGGATACACTTACCGGCGGAGGTACGTGGGGATCGCAGATTATCATCCTCGATATCAACCTGCCCCGTGTCGTCATCGGGGCCGTCATCGGCGCCGGTCTTGCCATATCCGGCGCCGCGATGCAGGCGGTGTTCAGGAACCCCCTGGCATCGCCGTACATTCTCGGATTGTCGTCGGGCGCATCTTTGGGTGCGGCCGCATCGATGATCTTCACGGTCGCATTCATTCCGTCGATGATCGTGACACCTGTTCTCGCATTCGCGACATGTTTCGCCACAATGATTGTGGTGTATTCCATGGCCCGCGTAGGCGGAGCGGTGAGGACGGAAACGCTGATCCTCTCGGGTGTGGCGGTATCTTCGCTTTTGTCCGCATTGGTTTCTTTCATGACGTTCATAGCCGGAGACAAACTCGAAGGTATTGTGTTCTGGTCTATGGGCGGACTCGGCAGGGCGAGTTGGGAAGAAATCGCATTCGCTACGCCTGTCATCGCAGTCTGCTCCGTATTGCTGATGATGCAGGCGAAATCGCTGAATGCACTGATGCTCGGCGATGTCCATGCGATGGATTTGGGAGTCAATGTGAAGAGCTGCAGGTTATTGGTTCTGATACTCACGACAATGATTGTCGCTTCCGCAGTATCTTTCACGGGAGTCATCGGATTCATCGGATTGGTTATACCCCACATCCTCAGGATCACGTTAGGTCCCGACAACAGAGTGATAATGCCTATCAGTCTGATTGCGGGTTCATCATTCATTCTGATATGTGATTACATAAGTCACATCATTGCGCCTCAGTACGGTACACTTCCGATAGGAGTCATGACTGCATTGATCGGTGCTCCCGTGTTCATCTATCTCCTGATCCGCAGGAAGAGGGAGGTGGGCTGGAATTGACGTTGGAAATCGACGATATCACGTACAGGTACGTGAAAAATGTCGTTTTAGACGGAATTTCGTTTTCCGTAGCAAAAGGAGAGATCCTGGGAATTCTCGGACCTAACGGTTGCGGAAAGACAACATTGCTGAAGAATCTCAACAGGAATCTCAGTCCGGAAGGAGGTTGCGTTATGCTTGACGGCAGCGACCTCGAGGAAATGAGGAAGAAAGACATCGCCAAGAAGATTGCCGTGGTCCCACAGACAAACGAAATCAGTTTCTCATTCACCGTAAGAGACATCATTTCCATGGGAAGAATGCCTTTCCAGGGAATGTTATCTGCAGAATCCGAAGAAGACAAAGCAATTATCGACGACGCTATCAGACAGACGGGATTGGAGAAGCTTGCGGACCGTCATATCAACACAATGAGCGGAGGCGAACGTCAGCGTGTAATCATTGCAAGGGCAATCGCACAGACTCCCGAGATTATTCTGATGGATGAGCCTACGCTGCATCTTGACATCAGCATGCAGTTCGATGCGCTGAATCTTGTACACAGACTCGCCAAAAACAACGGAATGACTGTTGTAATCGTTTCTCACGATCTTCCTATGGTTGCAAGGTATTGTGACAGGATTCTGATGATTCACGACCATAAAATACACGCAATCGGCACTCCCGAAGAAGTTCTCACTCCGGAGAATATGCGTATTGTCTTTAACGTAGATGCGGAACTTGCTTTTGATGAGAAGACAGGCAGGAATACCGTTATTCTCCACGATTCTTACGGTACGAACGACAGCAAGTGATTTTCAAAACACTTACTGCAGACATTCTGTTTTCTTTATTTTCGTAAAAAAAAGCGCAGAGAATGCTCTGTTCCGAAAACTTTGATAAAAGATGAGCGCCCCGGACGGAATTCGAATCCGTGTCGGAGCCTCGACAGGGCTCCATGATAGGCCACTACACTACCGGGGCGTATGTGGTGAGGATGAGTATATGGATTCTGTATTTAATCCTATCGTGAATGCCGAATATCTCCGTAGCTTTCCCAAAGCCAGATGTATTATAGTATGCAGAGAATCCGAGAATCATGGCAGAGGATATAGTCGCAGACTATATGGTTAGGGATGTTGAGACCGTAGGTCCGGAGATGACAGTCAAAGAAGTCATCGACAAGATCTGCAATTCCAATTTCCACGGTTTCCCGATTACGGAGCACGGATACCTTCTCGGTTTCGTTACGGCAAAGGAATTGCTGAGATTTGCGAACCGTCCCGCGGCGACGATGAGAGAAGTGATGAAGCGCGGTACAGTCTGTGTCATTCCTTCTATGAAGCTCAACGATGCGACACGTGTCCTCTTCAGATACGGACTCAGGAATCTGCCTGTGGTTGATGAAAACAAGAAACTCATAGGCATCATCTCAAACATCGATATCGTAAGATCTCAGATTGAGAAGAGCAGACCGTCCAAAGTCATGACCGTAAAATCTTTCCTTGAATCTCAGAACGGATTGAGAATCAGAATTGTCAACATGGACGTTCCCATGAAGGAAGTCCGCCCTTCGCAGAAGGACGTTTACATGGACGAACTCGTCGGAAGGCAGTATGAGATTAAGAGAGGACTGTATGAGCCCCTTATCTGTATTAAGAGGCGCAGCGGATATCTTATCGTCGACGGACACCACAGAGCCATGGCTGCCTATCAGTTGGGATTGGAAAGCTTCAAAGCAATCGTTCTCGAACCGAACAATCTCGATGTTACGCTGGGTCTTGAAAGAACAGCCGAGAAATGGGGATTACACACACTTGATGACGTAAACATCATCGAAGGTTCGAAGCACCCGTTCATACAGGTTACAACGATGCTGATGCCCGATGAATCCCTCGGAAGTCTGACCAAAAGGCTCGAGGATTCGCAGTAATTATGTCATTCCTGCGTTAATCGATATACTTGATATATTAGTTGGAATCTCACAATATTCATGGCATTGATGTCCGTTTTGGGCAACATCAGATATTGGGTGTTAGCGGGAGCGGTCATCGGTCTCGCCGGAGGAGATTTGTTAGGAAAGAGTTCCGGAGATTTTCTCACTGTTATGCTCATTCTGCTGATGTGTTTCTCTCTGACAGGACCTAGATTTACAAAGAAGGATGTCACGGAGAATAAGAAAGTCATTCTGATATCGACACTCGTCGGTGTTTTCCTGTCTCCTGTAATTACGTTGATTGTAGGTTCGTTCTTCGATGAAGTTTACTGGGAAGGGTGGGTTCTGCTTGCATGTGTCCCGTGTGCCATTGCGGTGATTTCCGGAGCACTCCTTATGGGTGCAGATACGAAGCTAATGACATTGTCTGTAACTGCGATTTATGTTGTTTCGATTGTGTTCACACCTCTTATCGTTTCTCTGCTTACGGGAGGTTCCGTCGATCCGCTGACGATTCTGAAGTATGTGGTGCTCTTTATCGCGGTTCCGATGATTGTTTCGTTACCTCTGGGTAAGATGAAAATACCGAAATCCGTGAACAGCATCGTAATCAATTTCTGTTTCCTGGCTATGGTGATGGTTGCGTTCGGTAAATGCCGTGACGTAATCGTTTCCGATCCTGTACTTGTACTTACAATCGCAGCGGTATGTTTCATAAGAATTCCTATGCTGCATATAATCGCGGAAACCCTTCTGAAGAGAGCGGGAGTTCCCGTCGCCAAGCGTATTCACTACATCCTGTTACTCTGCTGGAAGAACAGCGGTATGTCGCTTGCATTATGTATTGCCGTTGTTCCTGACTCATCCGCAGTACTGCTTCCGGGTTCGGTATCATTGGTCTTCGAGCTGACTTACATGATGGTTATGATGTGGTACTACGGAAAGATAAATCCCGCATCTCCGCAGAATACCGTTATAGAAGGATAATTTCAGAGGAGGATTTCTCCTCCTCTGTGTATGGTTTTACAGTTTG
Organism: Anaerovoracaceae bacterium; assembly: GCA_963625795.1. Lineage (GTDB taxonomy): Archaea > Thermoplasmatota > Thermoplasmata > Methanomassiliicoccales > Methanomethylophilaceae > Methanarcanum. Next base: position 5,007 of record CAVFUJ010000004.1, on the reverse strand, counting down.
TCCCTGAGTGCCCTGAGACCTTCGAGGATAATCTTCTGTTCCGTCGAAGCAATCAGTTTCTTGGTCTTGATTACTGTATCGGGGTTGAGTGAGACGTAGTCGATACCCTCTCTCACGAGGAATTCCGTGAATTCGGGGTAGACCGAAGGTCCCTGTCCGCAGATACCGACTGTGACACCGTTTGCGTGTGCAACCTTAATCAGGTGGCTGATTGCTCTCTTGACTGCATCGTTCCTCTCGTCGAAGTATCCCATACGTCCGAGGATATCGGAATCTCTGTCCGCACCCATTGTGAGCTGCGTAAGATCGTTGGAACCGATTGAGAATCCGTCGCAGTATTTCGAGAATTCATCGGCCATGAAGATGTTTGCCGGAATTTCAGCCATGAAGTAGAGCTTGAAGTCTTTGCTTCTCTTCAGACCGATTTCGGTCATCATTGCGGTAATCTCTTTCACTTCGTCGATTGTCCTGACGAAGGGAAGCATGACACAGAGGTTCTTCATTCCCATTTCCGTCCTGACTTTCTTGATTGCCCTGAGTTCGCAGAGGAATGCGTCTTTGTAGTCAGGTGAGACGTACCTTGAACATCCTCTCCATCCGATCATGGGGTTGTCTTCGGAGGGTTCGTAGTCGGAACCGCCTTTCATGTCGCGGTATTCGTTCGTCTTGAAGTCCGAAGTCCTGAGGACGACTTTCCTGGGGTAGAACGCACGGCAGACCTTTGCGATACCGTCTGCGAGTTTGTCGATCATTTCGTCTGCACGTCCCTCGGCAATCATTGCCATGGGGTGTTCTCCGACGTAGTTTGTGAAAAGGAACTCGGATCTCATGAGTCCGACACCGTCTACGGGGAGTGTTGCGACTTCCTCCGCTTTGGTGGGTATGCTCATGTTGACGAACACGCCCGTTCCCGTAACGGGTGCGGATTCCGCCGTGACAACCTGCGATGCGGCAGGTGCGGATTCGGATGTGTTCTTCTTGGCGAGGTCTCCCTTGTAAACTGTACCGGTTGTACCGTCGACGGTGATAACCTGTCCGTTCTTGAGAATGGTTGTTGCGTTGGTCGTACCGACAACACAGGGTGTTCCCAATTCTCTTGAGATAATTGCTGCGTGACAGGTCATTCCTCCCTCGTTGGTGACAATAGCCGCAGCCCTGCTCATTGCGGGGACCATGTCGGGCATTGTCATTGTCGTTACGAGGATGTCTCCGTCTTTGACGACATCGAGACTCATCGACATGTCGTAGATGACAACTTTACCTGATGCGAGTCCGGGACTTGCTCCGAGACCTGTTGTGAGAATGTCTTCGCTTGCCGCTTCGGATTCGATTGTTTCGTTTGTCGAAGAATCTCCTACTGCGGTGATGGGTCTTGCCTGCACGATGTAGACTTTGTTGTCCTCGATACACCACTCCATATCCATGGGTTTGTCGTAGTGAATCTCAATCTGCCTTCCGATTTCGGCAACTTCCGAAACACGGCGGTCGTCGATCTTCTGAACTTTCTGTTTGTCGTCGGGAATGTCGACTTTGACGGTGTGTCCGTCTTTGGGATCTTTGGTGTATTTCCACTTCTGTGTGGAGATCCTCTTCTTCTTGACCTTCATGGTGTTCTTGTCGACTTTGTAGGTATCGGGTGTAACCTCTCCTCCTACGATTGCCTCACCGAGACCGTATCCGGCTTCGATAACAATTTCCTTAACACCGCTGTTGGGGTCGACTGTAAACATAATTCCGGAAACTTCGGAGTTAACCATCTTCTGCACAACGACAGCCAATTTCACATCTTCGTGTGCGAAGCCCTGTTTCTCACGGTATGCGATTGCTCTTGCCGTGAAAAGTGAGGACCAGCATTTCCTGACTTTGTCGAAGAGATCCTCTTCGCCGTGTACGTTGAGATATGTTTCCTGCTGTCCTGCGAAGGATGCATCGGGAAGATCTTCTGCTGTTGCGGATGAACGTACTGCAACAAATCCTTCCTTTCCTTTTCCGAAGAGTTTGCGGTAGCTGCTGAGAATATCTTCTTTCAGATCTTTGGGAATCTCGCAGGTTTCGAAGATCTTTCTGATCCTGTCCGATGCCGCTGCAAGACTGTCATCCGAAGCTCTGTCGATTGACTTGAGTTCGTCGTTGATTTTCTCGAAGAGATTTCCTTTCTTGATGAAGTAATCGTATGCGGAAGTTGTCAGAACGAAAGCGTTGGGAACAGGGAATCCTGCCCTTGTGAGCTCACCGAGGTTTGCTCCCTTTCCTCCGACTATAGGGATGTCATTCACACACAATTCATTCACGTCGACTATCTTTCTTTCCATAAGTATCGCCGGTTCGAATTCAGGGGTTCTTCGATCCCCGTGAGTGAACCAAACACGTCCTGGTTTAATAGGCTTTGGTTATGTTTTAGTTTAAACTCAAATATTGTAATTTTAAAATCAAATATTTTAATGAAGTGCTGGCTATGTTGATTTTAAAAAATATTTAGCCAAGACTAAATTAACTATTTACAAAATAATGATTTGAGTATGCATATATGATGATGTCGGCGGACCGTATGGAAAATGCAGAGAGATCTTGATGAAAAATAACAATGGAGAGAAAGAAACCGACTGTGCTTTACGCTGTCGGAATAAGAATGGAAAAGTGGCCGACAGCGTTTCTGAGTTCCCGTACACTTGCGCAATACAGTACAGTCAGAGACGCAGGCGGGCTTAACTGCCGGGTTCGGAATGGGACCGGGTGTTACTCCGCCGCTATGGCCGTCGTACCGAAACCTTGTATTGTCAACAACTATATAAGGATTTATATTAACAACGTTAATAACACGGCAATGAATCCGCCGATTATTCCCGTGGAGCAGTTGTTGGCGTATTTGCTCATCTGACCTTTCGTTTCGAACGTAGCTCCGAACAGACTGTCCAACATGCATCCGACGACTCCCGCAATCATCGGCAGTACGATGAGAATATTGTAATTGAATCCGAAGATTACGGTCCAACCTACCATTGTTACGAACACGGATGCCGCAATGCACGCAACTGTTCCGGTAACTGAGATTCCTCCGTTCGTTCCCGGTGCGACTTTCTTCATCGTAGTAATCAGGTAGGCATTCGGATCTCTTGTACCGATTTCACTTGCGGCCGTATCCGCAGCCGCAACGGCAATCGTTGCGATGTATCCGACTGTCATCAGATTGTAGTGCTCATTCAACGTAATCATATTGATCAAAGCGAATATGATACACGGTAAGGCCACGCCTATCACATTCTTCGAAGTACGTTCTCCGTGTGTCCCTTCCTGCAATCCTTTCTCTCTTTTCTTACTGAATCCCGTCAGCGTCGCAATAAATCCGATTGCGGCAAACACAATCAGCAGTATCAGCCACATCGCAGATCCGAACAGACCTATAACAAAACCCGTCGCAGCGGCGGCAAGACTTCCGTCTTTCGTGAGAAGGCCGAACCTGTATGCCGCAACCGACAGTACTGCCGACAGCACTGCCACGCAAACGACATCCATCCACGGTTCGGAGAAAACAAACAGGGTATCACTCTCTGAGTTTCTCGAGTATGAGTGTGGCGTATTCCACTGCAAGTTCTTTTTCGGAAAGAGGGTAGAACATAATCTTTCCCTGGGGATACAGAGTGACTTCCATTTCCTTCCAGGACATTACGAGCATAAGTCCGCCTTCGTTTCTCTTGATTTCGAATTCGTTTTTCAGTATCTCCGACACTTTATCCAAATCGAAATCGAACGTCTCAGACGGCGATGCCATCAATGCTTTTCCTCCGCAGAGTCTCGTGACGTTGAATCTCATTCCGTAAGTCCCTCCATCGTTCTGATGACTTCTTTCCTGAAATCGTCAAGTGAAGATTCATTGATAATCATCGTATCCGCAAGAGCAATCGTTTCCGCCAATCCCCATGAGATTTCACGTTTATCGCGTGCTTCGAATTCTTCGATGTTTTTGGGAGCGTCTTCTCTGTTACGTTTGATCAATCTCTCATATCTTGTACGGGGAGAAGCGAATATCGCAACGATATGAACATCTGAAGTGAGATTTTCATAAGCTCTCACTTCGTCCATGCTTCTGCATCCGTCGATCATGAAGATATTTCCGTGCATTCTTTCGACCGCACGTTTCGCCCAGATATCGAATCCGTGTCTTTCTCTTTCGATGTTTGCAAACTGACCTACTGTCAGATCTTTATCTTCCGCAGATCTCTGTGAATAGGTTTCCCTGACGATATCCCCCATCCTCAGGAAGGGGATGCCTGTGCTGTTTGCGGCACAGAGAAATTCCTCCTTACCGGAACCCGGCATACCTGCGGTAACGATGATCTTCATAAAATCACAGCAGATTTCCCGAAATGTTTGTAAGTTTTCTCTCACAGTACATACATCTGAGTACCGGAGGGTTCTTCGAAATCACATCAAACTCAGGTTCGATAGGTTCGCCCATGTTAGTGATGCATCCGGGGTTGCTGCATCTCGCAAGACCTACGACATGGTCTCCGATATCTACGTTGAATTTGTTCGCAACGTAATAGTCACGGATGATTACAATCGTAGCCTGAGGTGCAATCAGTGCAATCTTATCGACAGTTTCCTGATCCAATTCACGGTCTTCGATCTTAACGACATCTTTCCAACCGGATTCCATCTTGTTGGAGTAAACGTGCATTACAACGATTACAGTGGAGTCAATTGTGTTCTCGTTCACACCGAGAATCTGCAGAACATTGAGTGCCTGTCCCGATGTGATGTGATCGATAACCGTACCGTTTCTGATAGGTGCTGCTTTAATTTCTCCCGACATCAGAGTTCGCCTCCCATTACAGATGCTAACAAAGCCATCCTGATAGGTATTCCGTTGAACGCCTGTTCGAAGTATTTTGCGTGATCCGTGGAATCTACCTCGGGTGCAATTTCATCCACTCTGGGGAGAGGGTGCATCACGATCAGATCTTTCTTCGCTTCCCTGAGTGCTTCGTTATCCACTCTGTATAATCC
>CAVFUJ010000003.1:34053-58180 GCA_963625795.1 Anaerovoracaceae bacterium | reverse complement strand
GGGCTGTCACCTTTCTTTTTTTTTGAAAGATGTTTCAATCCGTTTACATTCCCATGCCGTTCTTGACCTCGGAGTCGAGGAGAAGAGCAACCATGAATCCGTAGATGAGGATTCCGCAGATTCCTGCAAGGATTGCGGGGATTGTGAATACGAAGATCGAGATAACCGATCCGATGAGTGCGAGGATGAACAGAACGAGGAGGAGAATCCAGATGACTTTGTCTGAAATTGTCTTCTGTCCGTCTGCGATCTTCATGTAGCACCAGTAGATGATTACACCGATGATGAGGTTGAGAACAACATCTGCCCATGAGGGGATGCTGAAGACTGCCTGAACGATTGTAACGACTGCGATGACCTGAACGAATTTTGCGAGGAGGTTCATGCTTCCGCTGATTTCGCCCTTACGTACTTTCGATCCGAATGCAAAGTAAATCAATGCAACGATAACGCTTCCGATTCCTGTAAGGATGCCTGCGAGTTTGGTATCTCCCTCAGCATCTCCGGTCAGTGTCGTGACGATACTGACTACGGCTGTAACCAGGAAGACCAATGCGATAATGATTACCGCGAGGCCCATTATTTTACTGTCCTTGAAAAGTGACATAAAACAGGGATTTCCTGCAACAGTATTTAAACATAATTCTATATACATCAGAAAAAATACTTGAAAAAAATCATTTTTCCGTCGGTATGGCATATATTCTTTCATTTCCGCCGTATTTTTTCATTGCGACAGTTTGAATATGTGTGTTTCCATTACGGCGGATATGGCAGAGCCGACGGACAGATTCCTGGAAGAAACGGAGTACGTTGATTGGAAAGACATGCTCATCACGAGAGAAACATCGCAGACAATCATCGGATGCAAAACCGATGAAGATAAAGTCAAAGCGGTGTTTGAGTTTGTACGTGACGGCATAACCAATGCAATGAACATCGATTCCGTCGCACTTCCGTGGACCGCATCCACTACCGTCAGGGCGATGGTCGGAACGGATGATTCCAAAGCAATGGTATTCGCCGCAATGGTCCGTGCATTGGGAATTCCTGCGGGATTCTGCTATCAGCGTCTTACCGTTGTCGATGATGACAGCGAAGGATACTATCTGCACTGCTACAACGCGGTATATCTCGACGGCAAATGGATCAAAGTCGATGCAAGCGGACGCTTAGGTGCCAGAGATACCACATTCTGTAAGATCGAACCGGATTTGGCATTCATTCCCCGTGAGGTATACGGAGAGAGCAACATCTCCGGAATATTCGCAAGACCTTACGAGAAATCGATGGACGTTCTCAAATCCGCAGAGAGCATCTCCGATATTATCTTCGGACTGCCCGATATGATTGATATCGAACCCGACGTGAAGGAATGATTCACTTCAGGTACTGATTTACAATCTTGATTGCGCAGACGTCTCCGCACATGGAGCAGCCGTCTTCTTTCTTGGTGCAGCCGCGCTCTCTGTACGCTTTGGCTTTCACGGGATCGAGACATACGTCGAACATGGTGTCCCAGTCGAGGTTTTTCCTTGCGACTGCCATTCTTGTATCGGCTTCGTGTCCCTTTCCGCGCATCATATCGCCGACGTGTGCGGCAATCTTCGATGCGATGAGTCCTTCTTTGACATCATCTACATTGGGTAACGACAGGTGCTCCGCAGGCGTGAGATAACACAAGAAATCCGCTCCCGCTTTTGCTGCTACCGCTCCGCCGATTGCACCCACTATGTGATCGTAACCCGGTGCGATATCCGTTACCAACGGACCGAGTACGTAGAACGGCGCTCCGTAGCAAAGGTGTTTCTCAAGCATCATGTTGCCTTCGATCTGATCCATGGGCATGTGTCCCGGACCTTCCACCATGGCCTGAACTCCCGCCTCACGGGATCTCTTCACAAGATGACCCAGCGTTCTTAATTCCGAGATTTGGGCGGCATCAGATGCATCGTCGATGCATCCGGGCCTGAATCCGTCTCCGAGTGATAAGGTAACTTCATACTTCTTCGCAATCTCGAGAAGATAATCGAAGTTTTTGTACAGAGGATTCTCTTCTCCGTTGTGGAGAATCCATGCGGTGAGGAAAGAACCTCCGCGTGAAACAACATCCATCTTCCTTCCGGATTTCTTCAGCCAATCTACGTTCTCTTTGGTTATTCCGCAGTGAACGGTCATGAAGTCCATTCCGTCTTTTGCGTGTCTTTCGATACCGTTGAACATATCGTCTTCGGTCATCTCGACAACGGCGTTCTTTCTCGCCGCCGTAAGTCCGATCTGATAGATAGGAACGGAACCCGTCATCACAGGGCATTTCTTCAGAATGGTTTCACGGATTGCATCGATGTCCCCTCCGGTGCTTAAATCCATGACGGCATCCGCACCGTATTCCAACGCAATATCCAATTTTTTCAATTCATCGTCAATGCAGACCATATCCCTCGACGTACCGAGGTTCACGTTCACCTTGACCGACATTCCTTCGCCTATCGCCGCGGGAACCGGATTGTGTTTAGGGTTGCACGGAGCGACAATACGTCCCGATGCGATTCCGTCCATGAGGAATCTCTCGGTAACATTTTCCTTTTTGGCTATGGCTTTGAATTGCTCGGTCACGACACCGTTTACGGCATCCTGCATTATGGTGGACATCGTATTCCCCGATTGTCTGTGCAGTTATTAGTGTTGCTACGTGTAAAATAAAAGAAGGGTCGGACCGGATACCCGACGTTGAGGGCATCCGGTCCTTTTAAGGCGTTTTCTGTTGCTTCAATCTTTCTTATTCTCAGATTCGTTGACGAGTTTCAGAAGAGACTGACCCGTGCATCCTGTGCAACCGCCTGAGCAGTTGCAGCACGAGCTTCCTTTCTTCTTACCGCGTATCAGGACATACATCGCCGCTATGACGGCGATGGAAATCCCGACTACAACGATGATGTCCCCTATACTCATGCGGCTTCCTCCTTGTAGGGATCTTTAAGCAATACGAGCGCACCTATTGCTGCGATCGAGAGTAATGCTACGATCCAACTTGAGACTCCCGTTGTCTCGTTCATGCAGACCGCTGCAATAACATATACGATTGACGCCACTGCATAAGCGAAGATACACTGGTATGCGACTGCTGCACCTGTTGCTTTCCATGTTCCGAGTTCTCTGTGCATTGCACCCATTGCCGCGAAGCAGGGAGCGCAGAGGAGGTTGAACATCATGAAAGACAGACCCGCTGCGGGAGTTGTGATAAGCTGAAGGATTGCGTAGAGTCCTTCCTCTTCATCTCCCTCGGAGAGCAGAACCGCAAGTGTGCTGATGAGGTTCTCTTTTGCCATAAGTCCCGTAATCGAACCGACGGTGAACTCCCAGTTGTCACCCCATCCGAGAGGCTGGAATATGACACACACCGCACGACCGAAGGATTCGAGAATCGAACCTGTGGTTGCGCTGCTGTCGAGGTAGTGGAAGCTGAGATCGTAACTCGAAAGGACCCAGATGATGATCGACGAGAAGAGAATCAGTGTACCTGCCTTCTTCACGAATGCCCAGCCTCTGTCGAGTGTTCCCTTGAGGACGTTAATCCAACTGGGGACGTGGTAGGGCGGAAGTTCCATGATGAAGGGAACGGGCTTTCCTGAAAGTTTCTTGAATTTTTTGAGAATGATACCTGAAATGAGTACCGCTACGATACCCATAACGTATGCGAACAGTGCGACAAGACCGTTGTTGTGGAAGAGTGCTGCCGCAATCATTGCGATAACAGGGACTTTCGCACCGCACGGCATGAAAGTAACGGTCATGGCTGTGATCTTTCTGTCTCTTTCGCTCTCGATAGTCCTTGTGGACATAATTCCGGGAACACCGCATCCGATTCCGACGAGGAGGGGGATGAACGATTTACCGGAGAGGCCGAAGAACCTGAAGACACGGTCCATGATGAATGCGGCCCTTGCCATGTATCCGATATCTTCGAGAATACACAGTGCAAGGAACAGTATGAGCATCTGCGGGAGGAAACCGATAACGGCGCCCACTCCGCCTACGACACCGTCGACAAGCAATGATGTGAGTTCGCCGCTGACCTCCATGCTTGCACACCAATCAGACACTGCAGGCTGGAGAGTTTCTTCGATCCATCCGTTGAGTAAGTCTGTGAAGTATGTACCGATACCCGGATAGTCTCCGAAACCGATAATAGCCATGAAGAGGGCACCGATAATCGCGATGAAAATCGGAAGACCCAGAATCCTGTTGGTAAGAATCTTGTCCACACGCTCGGAGAGTGTTTCGGTACCCTCGGCGGTGTTCTTTTTGACGCATTTTGTTACGATGTTTTCGACTGTCTTGTATCTTGCGTCGCAGATAATCGCAGCCATATCGTCATCGCGTTCTGTCTCGAGAGCTTTGACATCGTTTTCGATGGATTTTCTTTCTTCCTCTAGCCCCTCGAGGACGACTTCGTCGTTTTCCACGACTTTGATACCGAACCATCTGGAATATTTCTCCGGAACTTTGTCCGTAATCTGTTTCTGTGCCAGTGAGATAAGGTTCTCGATGCTGTCCGGCATCTTTACGGGGTTGGGAACCGCGTTCTTATCTCCCGCATCGACAACTGCTGCGATGAGTTCGTCAAGACCCTCGCTCTTGAGAGCCGAAATCGGAACGACCGAACATCCCAGTGTGTCAGACAGTGCTTTTGCATCGATCGTCACACCTGTTTTCTCGACTGCATCCATCATGTTCAGTGCGACCACGACGGGTGTGTTGAGGTCGAGGAGCTGCAGTGTAAGGTAAAGATTCCTTTCAATGTTCGACGCATCGACGATATCGATGATCACATCGGGGGAATCTCCGATAATGTAGTTCCTCGTGACAATCTCTTCCGGTGTGTAAGGCGAGAGAGAATAGATACCGGGTGTATCGACCAATTCCGCGTCTGTTCCGCGGATGGTACCGGTTTTTCTCTCGATGGTCACACCGGGCCAGTTACCCACGTGCTGTTTTGCGCCCGTGAGTTTGTTGAATAATGTTGTTTTTCCGCTGTTGGGGTTACCCGCCAGCGCTACTCTTAGACCCATTATTGACACCCCGCGGTCAGACGACCTCTATCATCTCGGCTTCCGCCTTTCTCAGACTTAGCTCATATCCTCTGAGCGAGACCTGAATAGGATCTCCCAGAGGCGCTACCTTTCTGACGTAGACGCTGCATCCCTTTGTGATGCCCATGTCCATAATGTGTCTTCTTACAGGGCCGCTGCCGTTAAGTTTCACAACTTTAACGGTTTCCCCGACTCTGATATCTTTGAGGGTGGATGCGCCACTCCCGGAATTCTGGTGAATACCTGTTACCATGTGTTTTAGTGATGACTAAATAATATATAAATTAGGCGCTACTAAAATTAGAACTCAAATTCTTTTTGACTTATTAAATAAATAAGAAACGCGCGTGTACGTGCGCGCGTAATATTATATAACAACAGGCTATAGGGGTAGCAATAGGATGCCCTATCGGCATCAGGATGATTCAAATGGATGGGAATGACAATGCATCCGCATACGGCGCGGACAGTATAGTGGTTCTCGAAGGTCTCGAAGCAGTGAGGAAGAGGCCGGGTATGTACATCGGAAGTACCGATACCCGCGGTCTTCACCATTTGGTTTACGAGGTCGTCGATAACAGTATCGATGAGGCAATGGCGGGCTACGCCGATCAGATTTACGTATGGATTAACGAAGACGGTTCCTGTACCGTACAGGATGACGGACGCGGTATTCCTACGGGAATGCACGAGAAAGGTAAATCCGCATTGGAATTGGCTCTTACCGAACTTCACGCCGGAGGAAAGTTCAACAAGAACAGCTACAAAGTATCCGGAGGTCTCCACGGAGTGGGAGTTTCCGTCGTAAACGGTCTTTCCGTCTGGTTGGTGGCTGTCGTTGAAAGAGAAGGCAAGAAATTCAGGCAGTCTTACCACAGAGGTATTCCCGACGGACCCGTAGAGGTAATCGGAGATTCGGACAGGAGAGGTACTACCATTACATTCCTCCCCGACCCCGAGATATTCGAGACTGTTGAATTCGATTACAACACACTTCAGAACAGGTTCCGCAACCAGGCTTTCCTGAACAAAGAAGTGACAATCAACTTCGAAGACAAAAGATCCGGAAACAAGGAAACATTCCACTACGACGGAGGAGTCTCCGAGTTTGTGGAATACATCAACAGGACGAAGACACCTATCCACCCCGTTCCGATTTATCTCCACGGAAAATACGATTACAAGGATTCCGCGGGAGACAATCAGATCGATATCGATATCGCAATGCAGTGGACAGGCGATTATTCCGAGAGTATCATCTCGTTTGTCAACACAATCAGCACTCCCGAAGGAGGTACACACCTTGCGGGATTCAGAACCGCACTGACGAAATGTTTCAACGATTTCGCCAAAGACAAAGCATTCGCAAAAGGAATCTCATTCGAAGGTTCCGATATCCGTGAAGGTCTTACCGCGGTTGTAAGTATCAAAATCCCCGAACCTCAGTTCGAGGGACAGACTAAGTCCAAACTCGGTAACAGTATCGCACAGACCGCAGTTGCAAGTTTTATGACCTCCAAACTTTCGGAGTATTTACTTGAAAACCCGAAAGTCGGAGACATCATCGTAAGAAGGAGCGTTGAAGCCTACACCGCAAGAGAAGCCGCACGTAAAGCCAAGGAAACGGCAAGGAGAAAGAGTGTCTTCGATTCCAACGCACTTCCCGGAAAGCTTGCGGACTGTTCCGACAAAGATCCGAGCAAATGCGAACTGTACATCGTGGAGGGAGACTCGGCAGGAGGATCCGCGAAACAGGGCCGTGACAGAACATTCCAGGCTATTCTTCCTATCAGAGGTAAGATTCTGAATGTCGAGAAGGTCAGACCCGACAAGATTCTCGAATCCATGGAAATCAAGAATCTCGTCACCGCCATCGGAGGCGGTGTAGGAAACGATTTCGACGTTTCCAAGATAAGATACAACAGAATCATCATCATGACCGATGCCGATGTCGACGGTGCGCACATCGCAACATTGCTTCTGACACTGTTCTACAGGCAGATGAGGCCGTTGATTGAGACAGGTCACGTCTATCTCGCAATGCCCCCGCTTTACAGGGTCGCCAAAGGAAAGAAAGAAATCTACTGCTACAACGACGCGGAACTTGCGGAAGCATCCGCCGAAATGGGACAGGGATGCAACATCAGCAGGTACAAGGGTCTGGGAGAAATGAATCCCCATCAGCTGTGGGAGACGACAATGGATCCCGCAAGGAGACTGATGAAGAAGGTAGAGATTACAGACGCACAGCTTGCCGATCATTTGTTCTCCACACTCATGGGAGACGCCGTAGAACCCAGGAGAGAATACATCATCGAACATGCCCACGAGGTAGTCAACCTGGATGTGTGATAATATGGCAGACGATATGGAAAACGATACACCCGTCAGGGATCAGATAATCGCACAGCCTATTGAGAGGGAGATGTCCCGTTCTTACGTTGATTACTCAATGAGTGTCATTGTCGGACGTGCGCTTCCCGATGTAAGAGACGGTCTGAAGCCCGTTCACAGAAGAATTCTGTACGCAATGAACGACTTGGGCATTCCGTACAACAGGCCTCACAAGAAATCCGCAAGGATTGTCGGAGAAGTGTTAGGTAAGTACCACCCCCACGGAGATACCGCCGTTTACGACGCAATGGTGAGGATGGCACAGCCGTTCTCTTTAAGATACACACTCGTGGACGGTCAGGGTAACTTCGGTTCGGTCGACGGCGATTCCGCGGCTGCGATGCGTTACACCGAGGCACGTCTTACCAAGATGTCTGCGGATATGCTTGCCGATATCGACAAGAATACAATCGACTTCTCGGACAACTTCGACGGTTCTCTGAAAGAACCGGTAGTTCTTCCGTCAAAAGTTCCGAACCTTCTTGTCAACGGTTCCGCAGGTATTGCGGTCGGTATGGCTACAAACATGCCTCCCCACAACCTCGGAGAGGTCGTAGACGCAATCAAATTCGCTATAGACAACCCCGATGCGGATGTTCCCGAACTGATGCAGTACATCAAGGGTCCCGATTTCCCTACCGGAGGTACAATCCACGGTATCGGAGGAATCGTTTCCGCCTACAAGACAGGACGCGGAAAAATCAAAGTTAGGTCTAAAACACACTTCGAAGAGAAATCCAACGGAAAGACGATGATTATCGTCGATGAGATTCCCTATCAGGTCAACAAAGAGAGGCTCATCGAACAGATTGCGGACAGTGTCAGAAACAAAGAGATTGAAGGTATCACCAACATCAACGATGAATCGGACAAAGACGGTATGCGTATTGTCATTGAACTTCACAAAGATGCAATGGAAACCGTCGTTCTCGAGAATCTGTTCAAACACACGCAGATGGAGATTACCTTCGGTATCATTAATCTCGCATTGGTGAACAACAAGCCCATGCTTCTCACGCTGAAAGAGCTGATCGTTCAGTACATTAAGCACAGGAAAGAAGTCGTCACAAGAAGGACACAGTTCGATCTTGACGTTGCGAAGAAGAGATACCACATCCTGGAAGGTCTTATGGCCGCAATCAACCGCATGGACGAAGTTATCGAGCTTATCCGTGCATCGAAGACCGCGGACGAAGCATCCGAAGGACTTCAGACTCTTCTGACAATCGATGCGGAGCAGGCGAAAGCAATCCTCGACATGAAACTCCAGAAACTTACAGGTCTCGAGATTGACGGTGTTGTCGGCGAATACAACGACATCAAGAAGCTCATGATTGACCTGGAAGACATTCTGGCTCATGAAGGCAGGATTCTTCAGATCATTAAGGATGAACTCACCGAAATGAAGGAAGGCTACGGAGACGACCGCCGTACGGAGATCGATCCCAACGCCATCGACAGCGATGAGGAAGATCTCATTCCGAAGGAAGATGTTGTCATCACCATCACCAAAGACAACTACATCAAGCGTATCCCGCTGAGAACATACAAACAGCAGGGACGCGGAGGTGTGGGTCTTATCGGAATGCAGACCAAAGAGGAAGACGACGTGGCCAACATGTTCGTCACCTGCACACACGACTACATCATGTTCATTACGAACAAAGGACGCCTCCACTGGCTCAAGGGTTACAGAATACCCGAAGGCAGCAGGCAGTCCAAGGGTAAGCCTATCGTGAACATGCTTCCCGACCTCGAAGAGGGAGAGAAAGTCGTGAACACAATAAGCGTAGCCGAGTTCACTGAAGATAAGTCTCTTGTCTTCTGCACAAAGCAGGGAATCATCAAGAAGACCGCCCTCAGTGCCTACGGAAACATCAGAAACAAGGGAATCAAAGCGATCAAACTCGATGACAACGATGAATTGATCGGTACGGAGATTACCAACGGTTCGCATGAGATTATCATTGCCACAAAGAACGGACAGGCCGCAAGGTTCGACGAATCCGAAGTAAGAGCGACCGGAAGGGACACAATGGGTGTGAAGGGTGTAACTCTCACCGATGACGACGAAGTCGTGGGAATGACCGTTGTCATACCTCAGGACATGATTCTCTCTGTCTCCGAGAACGGATTCGGTAAGATTTCAGTTGTGGATGAATACCGTAAGACCCACCGCGGTTCGAAAGGTGTCATTACAATGAAGACAACAGAGAGGAACGGTTCCGTAGTCGCTATCGCAAAGGTATCCCTCGACGACGAGCTCATGGTCACCAGCAGACAGGGAAAGATGATACGCATCAAAGTATCGGAAATCCGTGTCACCGGCCGTAACGCCGCAGGCGTGAAGATCATGGACATGCGTAACGACGACAAGATCATCGCACTCCAGCCCATCTCGGCGGTGAACGAGGATGAGGACAAAGAGGACGCTTGAGATCGTCGCATCGGTACAGACGGCTGCGGCAGCAGCCGTCCTTGTACTGGTGTTGCTCTCAGACGCCTCAGGTGCCTTCAGGATATCCCTGCTCTGCAGCTGCGGAATATTGGCTGTAATTTCGGTGATTCTGCTGTACGCAATCTTCAGGTCTTCCCCCGACACCGAGGGATATATCAGATACATTCCGGGCGGTACGAAGAAGAAACGCAGATTCGGCGGACGCAGAAAATCCTCTGAAACACACTGATGCAGGCGGTTTCACCCGCCTGCATATCATCAAATTTTAAATATGGATTCATCATTGGGAGGTTTACGCCGCGGTAACTCAGCAGGTACGAGTGCATGACTGAAGATCATGAAGTCGCTGGTTCGATCCCGGCTCGCGGCACCAATCCTCTTTTATCTTTTCGATACAATCACACAGATGGTACCATGGACGAGTTCCTGATGGATGTGAGCGACCCCGATCTGACACTTTCGCAGATTATGCACATTATGGAGCGGTACCGCGAGGAAAATCCCGGGATGGAAATCTACATCGACGGTGACGCAAGAGCCATTATGGCGAGACCGTCGGTCGACATACAGGAAGTGTAAACGATGGGAAGAGGAAGAATCACATTGGGCCTTTACAACTCATACGATCCGCAGAAGTTCCGCGAGCCCCACAGAAGGGCCATAGCCAGGGCAGGAGGGCTTGCGATGGCGTTTGACATGAATCTTGCGCTCTTCGGTTTCCCGTTCCCGGAAGATATCAAACAGCCCAAGGAATTGGCGGAATGGGTCGCAGGAACGACAAGCATCGGTTCCCACGGAGATTATTTCATGGATCTTGCGGAAATGGGCAGATTCCTGAGTTTCCCGTACCCCGAGAAAGGATTCCCTCCGCAGCTGGGAGAAGTTATCCTCACAACAAGCAAACCCGATTCCAAGAAATCCATCACGTTACGTCAGACAGCCGATATGGTTTCGCACGGACAGAGTATTCTGCTCTTATTCGGTCTCGGACCCCACGGCGTTCCCAAAGCTCCCGCATCCATTCCGAAGTACAATCTCGACATTACCGACGGAAGGTATTCACTGGAAACCTGTACTGCCGTAGGCGCCGTTACGGGCGCATTGCATGCGATTCTCGATCAGTAATGCTCGTAGAGGATGTTGTCCGGCTTGTAAAGAACGCCTTTGCCTTCTTCGACACGTCCCACGACGTAAGCGTCATCGAATTCTTTCGCAATCGCTTCCGCTTCGTCCGCAGGCGCGATGATATCGAATCCCATGCTCATGTTGAGAGTCTGATAGATTTCCTCCGTGGTGACGTTTCCGAGTTCCTGGATCTTTTTGAAAATGGGTGCAGGTTCGAGAGGATCGTCAATCACGTATTTGCAGGAAGGATTCATGCGCAGGATGTTCCTGAGACCTCCTCCCGTAATATCGACAAGACCGTGAACTTCGTGTTCCCTGATAATTTTGAGAACATCTTTAACGTAAATCTTGGTGGGTGTGAGTAATTCTTCACCGACGGTTCCTTTCAGTCCGGATACTTTGTCTTTCATTGAATATCCTGCGTTTTCGAAGACTTTCCTCGCAAGAGTAAGTCCGTTCGAGTGAATTCCAGAGGATTTCAGTGTGACAATCAGATCTCCTTTCTTACAGGTCTGACCCGTAATCACTTTATCCTTAGGAACGAAACCGAGACATGTTCCCGAAAGATCCACGCCGTTCACCATTTCGGGAAGAACCGCAATCTCTCCGCCGACAATCTCCATGTTGGACATTTCCGCACCGTCGCGGAGACCTTTTCCTATTGCTTCGGTGATAACATCGTCGGGTTTGTTAATCGCAATATAATCGACAAAAGACATCGGTTCCGCACCGACGCAGATCGTATCGTTAACATTCATTGCGATACAGTCGATTCCTACGGTATCCCATTTGTTGAGTTCCTCGGCTATGAGTAACTTCGTTCCCACACCGTCCGTAGCCAATGTGAGGTAGTTGTCCCCAAAATCGATAAGACTCGCGAAAAGTCCCTTCATGCGGACCATCTGACCGATGCCTTCTCTCTTGAAGCTGAGTTCTTTGACCAATGATTCGATGGCACTTGATTTCGCGTCTATGTCGACGCCCGCTTTGGCATAGGTCCAACTGTCCGCCATGGTATCCTTGTGAAAGGAATGTGGCCAATGCCTTTATAGGTTATGCTGACGATGATATCAAACCGAAGGAGGCACCGTCCGATGATAATATACTTCTCAGCAACAGGTAATTCCAAACACGTGGCACACAGAATCGCGGAAGCGACCGACGACTGGGCCCGTTCCATAGAGGAACTGAAAACAGACAGGACTGTGGAGGCACGTTCCGGAGGAAGATTCGGCATTGTATGTCCCACATACTTCTACGGAATTCCCACGATAATGGATAATTTCCTGAAATCCGTGAAGATGTTCATCGGCGAGGACACGTACTTCTATTTCGTTTCCACCTACGGCGGAAACGCGGGAATGTCTGCGGAAATGGTCGAAGACATCATGAAACAGCGCGGACTAAGAATCGATGCGAAATTCGGCGTGAAAATGCCCGATTCATGGGCTCCCGTGATGGATTACACAGACAAATCGAGAATGGAAGCCACAAACGAAATCGCAGACAGAATGATCGACGGCATAATCAAACACATTCAGAACAAGGACAAAGGTAATTTTATCAAGAGCAGAAAACCCAAATTCCTTGCCAAATTCAGCTACCGCGTATACGACAGAGCCAGAGAAACAAACAAATTCACTGTTTCGGACGCATGTATCGGCTGTAAATTGTGTGTGAAGAGGTGTCCTCTGAAAATCATAAAAATGGTCGACGGAAAACCTCTGTGGGATGCGGAACAGTGCGTGATGTGCTTGGGCTGTTACCACCGCTGTCCGGTGAATGCAATCGATTACAATAAGAGCACACAGGGTCACGGTCAGTACATTCATCCCGAAGATACCGACGAAACCGATAAAGCATAGACATACCTAAGGTGGAATTATGTCCCTGCATGAGAGATGGCTCGACGAGAGGCATCATGAGCATTATTACAAGCTCGCAAAGAAGCTCGACTACCGTTCGAGGGCATCGTTCAAGATAATGCAGATAGACGACCGTTTCAACATTTTCAAAGAGGGAGATTCTGTCGTGGACTTGGGTGCAGCCCCCGGAGGGTGGCTGCAGGTAGCCAAGGAACGTGTCGGTGAAACCGGGAAAGTTATCGGAGTGGATCTCAGACCTATCAAACCCATGGAAGGAGTCACCACAATCATCGGTGATATTACCGACGACAAAACCATGCTGGAACTTCTGGAAAAATTCGGAGGAAAAGCGGACGTTGTTCTTTCGGATATGGCTCCGAACATTGCCGGTGCGTACGCAACGGATCATGCAAGATCGATTCATCTGTGTATGTTCGCAGTCGATGTCTGCGACAGAATTCTGAAGAAAGACGGTAAGATGGTCATGAAGGTCTTCATGGGCGATATGTTCCCCGAACTGAAGAGAGAACTCGAGAAACGTTTCAGGAGCGTGAAAGTACATTCTCCCGATGCGTCAAGACCCACATCCTCGGAAGTTTACGTCATATCAAGAGGATTTCTGGCAAAAACCGTTGTCGAACTGAGACCTATCGAAGCACCCGAGAAGAAGAAGGAATTCACCAAGAAAGGCGACCTTCTCTGATCAGTCCCAGAATCTTTTGTTCTTTGCGTAAAGAACTTCGGCTCCGAGAATATCTCTTAAGAAGTCATCCTCGCCGATGTGCATTGTACGCAGTATTCTCGATGCGGAATCCGGACCTATTCCCCTTCCCGCCAATGCCATGCAGGCTTTCCTGCCGTTTTCGTTCACAAGATTGGCAATCCTGACGACACGTGCGGTTTCTTTCTTCTCTTCGTCCGTAAGTTCCTCTTTCGCGAAGAGTTTGATTTTGTCTCTGTCGTACTCTTTCAGAACGGCAACCATGTTTCCGCCGCATTTCGGACAGATGAAACGTTTCGGAGCGTCCGCGACTCTCACTCTCCACTGAGTCCTGCATCTGAGACATGAAGCGAACATGAGTTCTCCTTCGAGTCTCTTCTTCAGTGCCATTAAAATGGAATGATCCGCACGTAACGGCTGCATTAGTTCCTTGGATCTCGTTATTCCTTCCATTCCGATGGGGGAAATTGCAGTAACTTCAACGGAAATACTTCCGTCGGCAATCATCGATACCACTTTTTCTGTATTCTCTATGTCCAAATCTTCCCAAAGCACCTTGTTCAGTGCTTCGGTGTACGCAGGAGTGTCTTTGTGCATATCAAACAGTCTTCCGAAGTTCATGAAACGGTGGTCTGCATCCTTTTCGATGATACCGAATTTCTTCGCAACGTAGACGAATCTCCATTTCAGGAATGTGGAGTTGTTTATTGTTAACCTGATCAATCCCTCAACGGTTCCGGGTTTCACGGATGTGACGGAACTTAACAGGATTTTTCTGTCGATATTTCTGGGAAGTTCAATCATAATACGGTACGGATCCGCGGATACTCCCACACTTTCACCGAGACGTGCCGTAAGCAGTGCGGCGTAAATCTTTCCCAAAGTTTCGTTGACACGTGTGCCGAAACATGCGTTTACGATTGCGAGGCGGTCTCCGATTTCCACTGTTACCATTTTGTCTGTGGGGACGATGTGTCCTTTCTGTTCGTCAAGAAAATCACGTACGCGCTGTTTTGCGCCTTCGTCACCGGGATAATCGTCGAGATTTCTTAATCTCCTCAGTCTTCCGACTTCCATCGCAACTTCGAACGGAACGGGAATATCCGAACCCGCCCATGAGGGGACCGAACCGATTTCTCCCGTTTCCTCGACAAGAATCTCTTCTTCTCTCATTTCGACGATACGCCATGTCCTTCCTTTCGCGATGAACATCGCATAGGGTTCCGCAAAAGTAGCAACAAAACTCTCATCCAAAGTACCGATAATCGCTCTTGTCCCGATGTCCCTTATCATGTAGTTTCTTTCATCGGGAATCATCGAGATGTTGCTGTAGAAGTAGTTCATTCCTTTCTTGGAACGTTTGAATCCGTCATCGTCCTCGAATATCATCTTGATGGATTTCAGCTGTTCGAGAACGGCATCCATATCTTTTCTTTCGAGATCTTTGAACACATAGGATTTCTTAAACATCGAGAATGCCGTTTCGCGTGTGACACGTCCGCTCATTGTCATTGCTATAAGCTGATTTGCGACAACAGTGAGAGGACACGGCCTTCCTTTCTTGATTTCAAGTTCTTTTGCATCGGTTTTTCTTGCGACAACCAATGCTTCGGAGACTTCGTCGGGTGATGTTGCGATAATCTTCGCACGGATCAGCCCTCCCACACGGTGTCCCGCACGTCCCGCACGTTGGATCATTCTTGAAATCTGTCTCGGTGAGTTATACTGAATCACCAAATCGGTACTTCCGACATCGATTCCCAGTTCCAGAGAAGACGTACAGATCAATGCCTTGATTTCTCCTCTCTTGAATCTGTCTTCCATGTCCATCCTGTTCTCTTTTGACAGAGAACCGTGGTGGACATCAATCGACAAATCCTGATCCCAAAGGTGGTATCTCGCAGCCATCCATTCGGCTGTTTCCCTTGTGTTCACGAAAAACAACGTAGATCTTCCTTTTTCCACGAGTTCTCTCGCTCTTACCATCACCGCAAGCATATCCGGATCGCACTGTAATTTATCCAAAAGAACGGAATCTTCACAGGCCTGAGGACATTCCACGTCGATTTCATAACTTCTGAACGTATCGTGCTTGCAGATTGTTACTTTTCTTCCCACTCCGGAAAGGAATCCCGCCACTTCGTTTACGTCTCCTACCGTTGCGGACAATCCGATTCTCTGATATTCTCCCGCCAAAGCGGTCAGTCTTTCCATGGCGACACTCATCTGAGCGCCTCTTTCGGTTGTAGCCAACTCATGGATTTCATCGACAACGAACCATTCCACGTGCTTCAGGTGTTCGATTAATCTCTTTCCTGTGAAGAGTACCTGAAGTGTCTCCGGAGTCGTAATCAGAATTTCCGGAGGGTGTAACGACTGTCTGTTACGTTCGGCGGCGGGTGTGTCTCCGTGTCTCACTCCGACGGAAATATCCAAAGCTTCGCCGTAATCCTCCATTCTCTTCAGCATATCGCGGTTCAATGCTCTGAGTGGTGTGACGTAAATGCATCTGATTCCGCCTTTTTTTCCGTCGTTGTAGATGGAATTCAGAATAGGCAGTATCGCGGCTTCGGTCTTACCGATACCCGTCGGCGCTACAAGCAGGATATTTTCTCCTCTTGAGATCCTGGGAATGGCATCTTTCTGAGGTTCGGTAGGTTCGGTTATGCCGTGCTGCCGAAGAACTTCTACTATTGCGGGAGAGAGAACTTCG
Source organism: Anaerovoracaceae bacterium (assembly GCA_963625795.1). Lineage (GTDB taxonomy): Archaea > Thermoplasmatota > Thermoplasmata > Methanomassiliicoccales > Methanomethylophilaceae > Methanarcanum. The sequence goes on along the minus strand of CAVFUJ010000003.1, from coordinate 41,811 downwards.
AACGGCATATAAAAAAACAGAATGGACCGGGCCGTCAGGCCCGGTCAAAGGTTTCATTTCTTCTTCTTTGCCTTCTTTTTCTTCATGGCACGAAGGTTCTCTTTCACGGCGTTCTTGATAACGCCTGCCTGTTCGGCACCGTCTGTGATGTCAGCCTCGTCGAACCAGAGAACGATCCATCCGTCTGCCTCAAGTTTTGCTTTCGATTCGTCGCCGATCTTTTCATCGCCGACACCGACTGCAACCTTGCTCTTGACGAACGCGAAGGGAATGTTTTCTTCACCGTAGTTTCTCCTGCACCTGAGGCCTTTGTTCCAGGCAGCCCTTCTGATGACTCCCTCGGGTTTGACCTCGTATTCGCGGGCGAACTCTTCGTCGTATTCCTCGTCTTCGTCGTCGGAAACTGCGGCTGCGGCAACTGCTGCGACCGCACCTGCCGCAACGACTTCCTCGGCAGAAACTTCTTCTGCGGGTACGTCTGCGGGTGCTTCCTCAACGGGTTCTTCGGGGATTTCCTCTGCAACTTCTTCGGCTGCAGGTTCTGCCGCTGCCTCAACAGGTGCTTCCTCTGCAGGAACTTCTGCTTTGGGTTCTTCGGCTGCTGCTTCGGCAACAGGTTCCTCTGCAGGTTTTTCCTCTGCTACAGGTTCTTCCGCTTTTGCTTCCTCTGCAGGAGCTGCTTCCGCGGGGGCATCTGCTTTGGGTTCCTCGGCGGGAGTTTCTGCGACAGCTTCCTCTGCAGGTTTCTCTTCTGCTGCAGGTTCGGCTTTCGCTTCTTCGGCAGGTTTTTCCTCGGCTTTTGCCTCCTCCTTGGGGGCTTCTTCCGCCTTGGGTTCCTCTGCTTTGACCTCTTCCGCTTTCGGTACTTCCTCAGCTTTGGATTCCTCTTTCGGAGCTTCCGCTTTGACTTCTTCCTTAGGTACTTCCTGAGGAACCGCGGCTGCTGCCTTCGGTGCCTCAGCTTCAGCTAAAGGGCTGGGGGCTCCCTCCTTGGGGGCCTCGGCTTTGACTTCTTCCTTAGGTGCCTCTACGGGCGCAGGGGGCGCACCGCAGGGATAGATTTCCTTAGGTCCTTCGGGGTCTGTGACCTGCACAAGGATTTCGGTAATGTCCATTACCTTGACTTTGGATCCGATCTTCTTCGCTCCCGCTCTGAGGTTGAGAACACAGAACGGACATGCTGTTGCGATGATGTCCGCTCCGACTGCCTCTGCATCTCTGATCCTCTCTGCAGCAATGTTCACGGCGAAGTCGTTGAATGCGGATTTGTATCCTCCTCCGGCACCGCAGCACCTGGAGTTCTCTCTGTTCCTTTCCATCTCGACGAAGTCGATTCCTTTGATCTTCTTCAGGATGTTACGGGGTTCCTCGAAGACTTTCGAGTGCCTTCCGAGGTGGCAGGGGTCGTGGTATGTGACCTTTGCTTTGAATTCGTTGGGAAGTGCGAGCTTCCTGGTTGAAATGAGCTTGTCTACGTACTGTGTGATGTGGTAGACGTTCTGTCCGGGTTTACCGTAGTACTCGACGAAGTTGCTTGAAACTGTCTTGTAACATCCGGAGCATGACATAACCATATCTTTCGCACCGATTCCGTCGGCTTTGGTGACAGTCTCTTTTGCGGCTTCCAGTGTCTGGAGGTCGAGACCTGTCCTGAGAAGAGGTGATGTACAGCAGATTTCGCTCTCACCGAGGCAGTTCAGCTTGACGCCTGCTCTGTCAAGGACCTTGACAGCCGCCTTGGGGATCTGCTGCATCCTGTATGAACCGGTACATCCTGCGAAGAAGACCGCGTCCGGAGGTGTAACCCTCTCGACTTCCTCGGGCCACCATGCGTCTCTCTTGGACTTGGGCTCGCCGTACGGGTTTCCGTTCTTTGCGATGCTTGCTTCGAGTTTCTTGTGGACGGGCAGGGGTGCGACACCGTACCTTGCCATCCATGTCCTGATTTTCTCCCACAGTGCAACGAGTTCGATCTTGGCGTGGCAGACTTCTTCGCAGTTTCCGCAGCCTGTACATTTGTACATTGCATCTACGAACTCGGGACTGAGTGTGACCTTCCTTCCGAGGAGTTTGTCCATCTTTCCCGCACCTGCTTTGTCGAGCTGGTTGAGGTAGTAGATTTTACCTCTCGCAGTGACCGACTCCCAGGGGGTCTGTCTGTGCGCTTCGCAAACGTCTATGCAGTAACCGCACATCTGACATTGGGCAAGTTCCTTCTGGATGCGGGGCATCTTGATGAGTGTAGGTCCATCATTGCTCATTTGGATTTCACCTTCGATTGTGTCTTGGACTTCCGTATGCGGGGAGGTCCGACTAATGAGGGCTTGGATAATCTGAGAGTATAAGTAGTTTCGTAGAAATTTCATATAGCCACACATCTAAACTTCGAAATGCGTAGAAATACAACGGATATCGTTTTTACATCTATGGCATTCTTTATCTCATACCAGTGATATCGGGAGGATATGGCCTCCAAAAGAGTCTATTTGGACAACAGTGCGACTACGAGGATCGCTCCGGAGGTCCTCGAAGAGATGATGCCCTTCCTCACAGAGGAATACGGCAACCCCAGCAGCATTCATTTCATGGGAGATGCGGCAGCCAAAGGACTGCGTATCGCAAGAAAAAGGGTAGCCGATTCACTGGGATGTCTTCCTTCGGAAATTACATTCACATCGGGAGGAACAGAGTCCGACAATCTTGCACTTATAGGTGTGATGACCGCTCCCGGAGATGAGAAGAGGAAAAGAATCGTTACTACGGTAATAGAACACGAAGCCGTTCTCGAAGCATGTCATGAGCTGGAGACAAGAGGATATGAACTGACTGTCCTCAAAGTCGATAAAGAAGGATACCTCGATCCTTCCGTTTTGGATGACGCAATGGGTGACGACGTACGTTTGGTATCCGTTATGGCTGCAAACAATGTCGTCGGTACAATTCAGGATATCAGAGAATTGGCGAAAGTATCCCACGAACACGGCGCATACTTCCACACGGATGCAGTGCAGGGATATACAAAAATGAAAATCGATACCAAAAAAGACGGTATCGATCTGTTATCTCTCTCGGGACACAAAGTACACGCACCGAAAGGAATCGGAGCGATTTACATCAAAACGGGAATTCCCGTACATCCGATAGGATTCGGCGGAGGACAGGAAAGAGGATTGAGATCTTCTACGGAAAACGTTCCGGGAATAGTGGGATTGGGAAAGGCCGCGGAATTGGCAATGAGTACGATGGATGAAGACATCGGAATGATGACTAAACTCAGGGATGAAATCATCGACAACACTCTCGCAATCAAAGGTGCGCATCTCAACGGCCCGACAGGTGCGAGGAGACTGTGCAACAACGCACACTTCAGATTCGACGATATCGGGAAAGGAACCGATACAGTCATCAGGCTCAGCAAAAAAGGTATTGCTGTTTCTGCGGCATCCGCATGTTCAGCAGGTTCTTCGGAGCCGTCGTATGTGTTATCCGCATTGGGATTATCTCCCGCGGAATGTCTTTCCGCACTGAGAATTTCACTGTCGAGATACAACACCGAAGACGACGTAAAATATCTCAAAGAAGTCATGACGGAGCTGTAATCAATGATTTTCTACTTCTCGGCCACCGGTAATTCGGAATACCTCGCACGTAAACTTGCGGAAGCGACAGGTTACGAAATGTACGATATCGCAGCGGAGCTGAAAGGAAAATGCGGTTACAATCTGAAAGAAAACGAGGAAGTCTACATTGTATCTCCCGTCTACTTCTACGGAATGCCTCTGAACGTGAAGGAATTCATCGATCGTGTTACGTTTGACAGAAAACCCGTATTCAACGTAATGATCGACTTCGGAACATTCCCCGGAGACGCCATGGGCGGTTTTGTGAAAGAGATAGAATCGAAAGGATTCGAAACAGGTAACCGTTACGAAATCAGGATGCCCGAGAATTATGTTCTTCTCTTCGAACCTCCGACGGAAGACGACGCTCAGAAGATTTTAGACGAAGCCGATGTAAAAATGGAAAAGATCTGCGATGAGATAAAAAACGGAAATAAGGAAGATAATCTTTCGAAATACAGTATCTTCAAGAGTATTTTCGGGCACATCGGAAGACCTTTACACGTTTACGGCAGAAAAACAAGAGGATTCCACGTAAACGGCAACTGCACAGGGTGCGGAAAGTGCGTAAATCTCTGCCCCCCCGGCATCATAGAAATGTCCGAAGGAGTTCCCGTCTGGACGGAAAAGAGATGTCTCCGCTGCTGTTCGTGCATCAACAGATGTCCTTCCGAAGCAATCGAATTCGGACATCTCACCAAAGGGAGGAGAAGGTATCATAACCCGAGGTTATGATGCCGTTGCGATATCATGGAAGCTATCGAAGGTAAGAACATAATCATCACCGGTGCGAACAGCGGCATCGGGAACCGTATGATGAAGATGCTCTTGTCCAAAGGCAACAGGATATTCGCCGCGGATATTCATACAGACAATTTGGTCAATGAAGATGTCATAGCATTCGAATGCGACGTATCGACGGAAGAAAACGTCGACAGATTATTCGAAGAAGCTTCCAAACACTTCGATAGGATTGATATTTTCATCGCAAACGCAGGTTTTCCGTATTACGAATCTATGGATTACGCCGATTGGGACAGAATCGACAGAATATTCCGCACCAATGTGTACTCTCCCATCTATTCCTATCAGAAATTCGTGAAACATCTCGACGGAAGAAAAGGAATCTTCGCACTGACGGCATCCGCTATGGGGCTCATGGGAATGCCCGGTTACACCCTGTACAGTGCAACAAAATTCGCACTTGACGGTTTTCAGGACGCAGTCCGTCTGGAAAAAGGAGACAATGTTCAGTTAACCGTTCTGTATCCCGTAGCTACGGATACGGGATTCTTCAAAGCCGCAAGCGACAGAGATTTTGAGAAACCCTATCCCGTTCAGACTCCGGAACATGTCGCGGAAGCGATGATAAACGGAATGGAGAGAGGAAAGAGCAGAGTATTTCCCTGCAGACTGTTCCGTTTCGCTATGGTTCTTTTCGCAATATTCCCGTTTGTGAAAAGGATGTATCTCTCATCGGAAAAGAAGAAATTCGAGAGATTTAAAGAAAAACAAACCGAAAAACCGTGAGACAGAGACATGAAATACTATGATTCCCCGATCGGAAGAATAATTCTCACTGCGGATGAAGAAGGTCTTACGGGACTGTGGTTCGAAGATCAGAAACGTCCTCCGAAAGTTTCCGATTCGGAAGAAAATGAAAAGTTCATTTCTTCGGTCGTGAAGTGGCTTGATGAATATTTTTCGGGAAAGATTCCGAAGGAAACTGTTCCCGTTCACCTTGCCGGAACGGATTTCCAAAAAGAAGTGTGGGAAATTCTCCGTACGATACCGTACGGAAGTACGGTCACATACGGTGACATCTCATCAAAAATCTCCGAAAAAAGAGGCTCCCGTATGTCCGCACAGGCCGTAGGTCAGGCTGTAGGTCATAATCCTGTTGCAGTTATCATTCCGTGCCACCGTGTAATCGGGAAAGACGGAAGTCTCACGGGATACGCGGGCGGAACCGAAAGGAAGCGGAGAATGCTTGAAATCGAAGGTCGCAGAATCGGATAAATCAGAACGGATTTTCCAGGCTCTTATCGTTTTTCAGGAAATCTATGATTCCCATGGTGATAATTCCGTTGTCATCGACACGCGGACGGCTCGATCCGTTTACAATGATGAACTTCCCGAACGAATCATTCACTTTCAGGAACGGTCTGATTTCGGTTTTTCTTTTGTCGTCGTCCATCATGTACGCCGACTGAATGTAGTATCTGATTTTTCCCTTATTGGCAACGAAATCAATCTCGGTACGTTTCTTCACACGTTTTCCCTCTGTTGTTTCGGTATAATCCACAATGCCGACATCGACGGTGAATCCTCTCGATCTTAATTCGTTGTAAATTACATTCTCCATCAGATGTGTTTCTTCGTTCTGTCTGAAATTCAGTCTTACGTTTCTTATTCCGATGTCTGTTGCGTAATATTTGGAAGGCGTATCGAAGTAAGATCTTCCTTTCACGTCGTATCTGCTGCTTTTCTCGAAAAGAAACGCATCTTCAAAGTATCCGATGTAACTGCTGACGGTCGAATCGTCGATAGTGCTGAAACCTTTGGTTCTGAGAGTATCTCTCAGCCTTTTCGGATTGGTCAGGGACCCTACGGAAGATGACAGTACGTCGAATATGCCGTCCAAAGCGGAAGGAATCCGGATACTGTATCTGTCTTTGATATCTTTCAGATAGGTTTTGTTCAGTACGCTTGCGAGATACGCACTCTTCTGTTCGTCACCTTTCATCATTAAAATTTCAGGCAGACCGCCGTATTCGGTGTAATCGTCCCATGCTTCCTTGTCAGTACCGTCGTATGCCGTGACAAATTCCGAAAATGACAGAGGCATTACTCTGACCTCATCGGCTCTTCCTCTGAATTCGGTTATTATGTCGGAAGAAAGCATTTTGGAATTACTGCCTGTTACGTAGATGTCCACATTACTCATGCGCATCAGACTGTTGATGACTTTCTCGAACCTGTCTACGAGCTGTATTTCATCCATGAGAACGTAGTACTGATCATTGTCGGTTATCGAGCCTTTGATTGCGGAATAGAGCTTATTTGCATCCAACAGCGGTTCGTCCTCGAGACTGTCCAATGCTATGCATATTATGTGATCGGGTCTGACTCCGGAATTCAGCAGATGGTTTTTGAACAGATTGAACAGAAGATATGATTTACCGCATCTCCTCATACCCGTTACGACTTTGGTCATACCGTTCCTTTCTCTGGAGATCAATCTGTTGAGATATCTGTCCCTCTTTATTTCCATAGCAGCACTAATCCGAATTTGGTCTACATGTAGATTAAAAACAGGATATATAATTCTATGTTGAAACTGTTTTTTGCGGTGATTACGGTAAAATTACGCTGAAATTGCTGTATCTGGCATATCTCCGCCATTATTTTGCAGCAGCAATAATCTGAATTCAGTCTACATGTAGAATGAAAATGGAGTATGTGGGTATGTATCGAAACAGTTTCTTTGAAATTATCAAAAATAATTTCGGAAATTTCAAAGAAATTTTACTGAGGCACAGATAAAACACTGGAAAAACCGATTGCCGAACAAAGTTTCTTCACAGAAAACGACTATTGTAATCTGAATTCAGTCTACATGTAGACTGAAAACGGAATAGAAATCAGGACAGCAAAGCAGTTGTTTTCACGTAAGATACAAATCCACTTTCCCGTCCAGGAAATCCATGATATTGCAGTGAACGATTCCGTCTCTCGACATATCCAGTTTATCCAGAGACATAACGTATTTCGGATTCGCACTTCTTATCGGCGAGAATGCTCCGAATTCACGTTCGACTGTTTTTTCATCCGTCATCAGGTAGGCAACCTGCACGAAGCATTTCTTTCCGTTTTTGATAACAACAAAATCGACTTCCGCTTTGTATGTCTCGCCGACATACACTTCGTATCCTCTGGAAATCAGTTCGTCGTAGATCAATGTCTCAAGAAAATACGTGTCCCTCAGATCCATGGAATTGGAATTTATGAAAGACATTCCGTTATCCAGGACGTAATTTTTCACGAAAGAATCCATAATCGCCTTTCCGGATATGCTGTATTTCTTTACACGCTTAATCAGGAATGCTTTTTCCATCCTTTCCAGATAGTTGTATAC
>CAVFUJ010000003.1:0-34043 GCA_963625795.1 Anaerovoracaceae bacterium | reverse complement strand
GTTGTATACGGTCTGAAGTGAGATGTATTTCTCGGATTTGTGTATCTTATTGAGATAATCGACAACAGTCTGAGCCGAGAATCTGGAACCGCTGTTGGAAAGTACGAAAGATGCGACATTCTTCAGTTTCTCTTTCTCGTTCTCATTTTTTCTTTTCAGGATATCGGATTCTATTATCGATTCGTACAGTTCTTCGAGATATTCTCTTACCGCTGTTTCATCATCATACTGAAAACGCTGAGGATATCCGCCCATGCGGAGATAATCCGTAAAGAAATCATCATTCGGTTCCTTTCCGAGGAATTTCATGTATTCTTTGGCTTCCGAATAACTGAACGGCATGATCAGAAATTCTTTTGTCCTTCCCACGAGAAGACCTGCCGATTCGCCCGAAAGCAGGGTGCTGTTGCTGCCGGTTACGAATATCGAGCAGTCATACTTCACTCTGAACGATGCCAATGCTCTTTCGAAATCTTTCACGTGTTGAATTTCGTCGAAGAAGAGGTAGTATCTGCCGTCTTTGATTTTCTCTTTGATCAGATTATTCAGTTCGGTTGCTTTTTTGATTGAACGGTAATCGCTGTCCTCGAAATTTATCATAATTTTATGATTGTCGTCGGCATCAATCTCATTCATAATTGCAGCGAGAATCGTTGTTTTGCCTGAGCCTCTGGGTCCTGTCAGGACTTTGATCAAATCGGATTCATAATGCGGTCTGATTCTGTCCAGATATTTTCCGCGGATCATGATCCTTTCCGAAGGCATGAGTGTAAATATCATTGAAATCTTTAAAATAATTTCCGAAATTTCAAAGAAGTTTTACCGAACCGCAGAGAAAACACGAAAGAATCGACTCCTGAACGAAACAAAATCACGGAAAACGAGAAGTGGGCCTAGCCGGATTTGAACCGACGGCCATCCGGTTATGAGCCGGACGCTCCACCATACTAAGCTACAGGCCCGTAAGTCAGGGTTAAATTCAACACGGATATAAATATAACGTCGTTTCGGTTTTTATCTGAATTTCTGTAAATTTTGAGAAAAAACGTAAGGAATTTATCGGTAAAACAGACGCATTATTCCCCGTAAACGGAGATCAAATCATTCTCGATATTATCCGCAAAATCTTCATGCAGACTGCCTTCGGTTACAATATCAATCTCTGAACCTAACGCTTCTTTAAGATCCGCATAGAATCCTCCGAGCGTGAACAATGTGCAATCCTCGGGTGCAACAACAAGAAAATCATAATCGCTGTCCGGGCGGCAGTCTCCGCGGGCACGGGAACCGAAGAGAAACACTTTCTTCATACCGTATTCTTCGGCAACGGGTCCGACAATACGGCGGATTTCCTCCAATGACAGCCCGCTGTTTTCCGAATTCATGTGTGTAAGACACAGTTTGACCTATTTAATGGCGGTTTATGCCGAAGTTGTGATAATGATGTAACCGTATTTCCGACGGAAGAAACCGGAATCGGTACGGACAGGCGATGATGCACCGTGGATTTTTACGAAACAGTCAACAGCAGAAGAACAGTGCGTGAATTCCTTGACAGAGATGTCGATTTCGACATCATAAAAAGGATTCTGGAAGCCGGTAACAAAGTTCCGACATGGAATCACAGCCGCAATTGGAGTTATATTGTACTCAGAACCGATTCGTCGGTAACGCCATGGAAAATACCGACGGCGATTGAGATTACTCTGAAAAATAAACCGAAAGCTTACGCTTTTCCGAAATGAAATGACAGAAGTATGGCGCCGTTGCAAGGGATCGAACCTTGGACCTTGTGATTAACAGTCACACGCTCTACCTACTGAGCTACAACGGCAGTATTTCTCGCAATGGAGGACAGGTATTAAAGCATTATGCTTACGGCAATTCTCTTTTCAGCCTGTTGACCATATCTACAATATCCTCAAGACTCTCGGAAACGTCTTTCAGATACTGTTCGTACTTATCCGTGACCGTTGCACCTTCCGCAGACGGTGCAATCAGCCCTTCCTGTTCCAGCAGTCTGAGAGAGTATCTCACCTTATGTTTCGGTATATCGAGAATTTCAGACAGACGGATGATTCCGATAGGTTGGTTTTCTTTCGTTACTTTCAGCATCAGAATGTGCCTTTCCAGAAGATCCAACTCGTCGATTAGTTTTTCAATCATGCTGTCCGAAGCCATGTTTGCATACCGCCGACTGAGAATAATAAAATTTCAGGTCGCATAAGGCCTGAAGAGAAGTTTGAAATCGGTACGGATTTACCTTCCGTACCAGTGGCCTCTTCCCCACTTGTTGTAGTTGATAGCCCATGCCTGGATCATAGAACCGCAGCAGTTGAGCGCCTGCTCTTCCGTCTTGTGGGTCTTGTAGCACTTAAGGCACTGGTACCTCATTTCGGGGGCCTTTGCTTTGCCGGTCATGCCACCTTGATTGGCGCGGTAGTAAATAAACCTCACTGATTGTTTCCACGTCCCCGCGGTTATCATCCAGACGTTCGGGACGTTCTAGGTTTCTTGGAACGATTTATATATTTTCTTGAACGTAGGGTTAACAGTTATGAACAAAATCAAGGTCATCAACGAACCATCGGAACTCGTACCTATGTTAAGGTCCGTGGACACGCCGGTGAAGAGAGATGTGTTGAAAGAAGTGACCTTGGAATGGAGGACAGCCGACGAAATCGAGAAGAAATACGGCCCCGAGGGAAGGGACGCCATCATATTCTTCGAGAAAATGAAACTCGTCGAGAGTCGCTGGATATCGACCGGCGGTAATTACCCCGAGAAATCGTTCCACACATCCTACACATCTTTCCACATTAACGCACAGTGGCCGGTATACGAGATCAGCGATGTTCTCTCGGCTGCCATGATGAGCGAGGAAGAGTACTCCGTTATCGAACAGAAGATTCTCGATGCGGTAGGGAAGGACGGTGTCTTCTCGGGAGATGTCGCGGAGAGTCTGGGACTGACATCCACGATGCTCAAGAGTCTCGTCCGCAGATCCGTCAAGATGGACTTCCGCGGTCACAGGATAGAACTGATCCGTGAAGAGTAGGCGCGTGCAGATGTCCGACATTTGGATAATGAGGATAGGCCACCGTCCCGAAAGGGATAAGCGTGTCACGACGCACGTAGCGCTTTCCTCGAGAGCATTGGGTGCCAAAGGAATCTATGTCGACACCGAAGACCCGAAACTCGAGGAAAACATCAGAAGCGTAGTGGAACGTTTCGGCGGAGATTATTCCATTAAAACCGGTGTAACCTGGAGACAGGCGACCAAAGACTTCAAAGGAAAAATCGTACACCTCACGATGTACGGCGAAAGGGTGGACGAAGTTCTCCCTCAGATTCCGAAGGATGAGGATATCATGATTATTGTCGGTGCCGAGAAGGTTCCGATCGAAGTCTATCAGCACGCCGATTTCAACGTTTCAGTAGGAAATCAGCCTCATTCGGAGATAGCTGCATTGGCAATATTCCTCGACCGTTTCACCGAAGGAAAAGCACTGTACAGCGACCGCGAAGGCTGTGAGATCAAAGTCATACCGACCGTCAGGGGTAAGAGAGTTGCCGAAATACCCAAGTGATTCCGAATGTGTAAAGATTCTCAGGGAAACGGGATGTTCCAAGAGAGTCATCATCCACTGCTGCACCGTAAAGGCAGTTGCGGAATGCATGGCGGAGCGTATCGACTGTGACAGAGACCTTGTTATCGCAGGTGCTCTTCTCCACGATGTGGGACGTTCTGTGGAACACTCGATTATGCACGCAACGATAGGCGCACATATCGCGGAAGAACGCGGATTGCCTCGGGAAATCGTCGAAATCATAAGAAAACACACCGGCGCCGGATTGGATGACGAAGACGTGAAAGAAATGGGCCTTCCTCCCGGAGACTATATGCCTTCGACGATCGAGGAAAAGATTGTCGCCCATTCCGATAACATGGTAAGCGATGACGAAGTCATCATGCACGCCCATTCCGTTGACAAACTTGTTATGAAAGGCGCTTTGCGCGGCGCAGACAGAATCGAAAGACTTCACAACGAACTCTCCGAACTTTACGGAGAAGATTTGGATTCTATTGTTCTCGAATTGGGAAGGCATCCTGTTCTGAAAGGACCCTGCGGCAAGATAATCAAATGACTGTCTTTCCCGCCGAGTCCACATATTTCGGGAATGTTTTCAGAATAACGATGTCTCCTATCGACTGTACCCATCTGTAAGGTACTTTCAGGAGAACATTGCTGGCTGCTTTTACGGGACTCGGATTTACGATATACAGTCCCGTCAGCGCTCTTATGGACGGATCTATGATTACATCTTCCACTTTTCCGATGTAAATTCCGTCCGGACCGTAGACACTGAGCCCTTTCACATCCCCGACCGTATCCAGCATGTTACCGTCTCCGATATAGAAGCGGACGATGATAAAACATTGTCTCATGACGTATGTTCCGTGCCGTCCGCAGCGGATATATGTTATCACATCATCATTTTATCCTAATAGTATAATCACTGTCTCCGATAGCAGAGAGGTATTCTATGGTCACCGAATTGAATGAATCCGATTTCGACAGCTTCGTAGAGAACAACAAATTCGTGCTCATCGACTGCTGGGCGCCCTGGTGCGGTCCGTGCAGAAGAATGGGCCCGATAATAGAAGATCTGTCCAAAGAATTGGAAGGAAAGGTAGCTGTAGCCAAGCTCAACACCGACGAATGCCCCGGAATCTCGGCAAGATTCGGTATCGAAGCAATCCCGACACTCCTGATTTTCAAGGATAAAATCCTGATGGATCCTCTTGTCGGTCTCAGACCGAAAGAGGAAGTTCTCGCAGTCCTCGCAGACTGCGGAATGATCGAAGGTGCGGCAAAGAAGGAAGAGGAAGTACATTTCGCCGCAACCGTAACAGATACAACATTCAACGAATTCGTCAGGAGCAAAGACTACGCTCTCGTCGACTGCTGGGCGCCCTGGTGTAAGCCGTGTCTCAGAATGGGCCCTGTTATCGAAAAATTAGCCGAAATTTCACAGGATGACATTGCAGTGGGAAAACTCAACGTGGATCAGAATCCCGGAGTCTCCCTGAGTTTCAACATCCAGTCCATTCCCGCACTTCTTGTGTTCAAAAACGGGAAACAGGTCGGTACAATCGTCGGTTACAACCAGGAACGTACCGCGGAAGTCCTCAGGGACATGATTCTCGGAGCATGAGATGAATGCAGACGTAGTCATCATGGGCGCAGGTCCTGCGGGAATACAGGCCGCGATTCACGCTTCGAGGAAGAAAGTCTCCGTGATAATGATCGGAAGACCTGACGGAAGCGCAATGGACGGAACCCATATCGAGAATTATTTCGCCGTTTCCGGAAAAGCGGACGGACTGCAGATGCTGAAGGACGGCCTGGAACAGGCAAAGTCCTTCGGATGTGTTCATATGAACTGCAACGTAACCGCTGCCGAAAAAACAGACAGCGGATTCAGGATTACCACCGAAAACGGAGACGTTATCGATGCACTTGCGGTAATCATCGCCACTGGAATCAGCAGAAAGAAACTGAATGTTCCCGGCGAGAAAGAATTCTTCGGAAAAGGTGTGAGTTACTGCGCATCATGCGACTGCAACTTCTACAAAGGACGTGTTGTAACCATTATCGGTGACGATACCGAAGCCGCAGTGTCTGCGGAACTCATGACACGCTACGCATCGAAGACATATTGGGTACACGGAAGCCTGAAAGCTTCCGAAACAGTCGTCAAAAAAGCAGTTTCGGCAGGTGTCGAAGACATCGAAGATTCAATTGCAACTATAGACGGAGAAAGCAGAGTTACGGGAATCACCCTCTCATCCGGAAGGAAGATTTCTACGGACGGTGTTTTCATTGAATTAGGAGCAAAATCCTCCGTGGATTTGGCAATGGATTTGGATGTCATGCCCGAAATCGACGACACGATAAAGGTAAACCGCGAATGCGCCACATCCGAGAAAGGTGTGTTTGCATGCGGCGATGTCACCGGAAAACCGTGGCAGGTAGCCAAAGCCGTAGGCGAAGGTGCCGTTGCGGGAATATCCGCAGCCGATTACGTCAGGGGACTGTAAGATGCCGATAAACGATCTCATCTCGGGAATGCTCAAAGAAGAGGGCGGTTTTCAGAAAGCCCTCAGAGAGATGCTCGAGAATGAATTGGAAATCACGGTGAACGAATTCTGTCACGTCGCAGGCATATCCCAGAGTACGATGTACAAGATGCTTGAGGACAAGAGAGAACCGAATCTCCGTACCGTAAGGGCTGTTTTCAAAGCCGTAAAAAGCTTAATGGAGCCCAATTCCGATGATTACATTGCGATTATCGCTTCACACGAAGTTTTACAGAATCTCGACAGAAGCGTGGATGTCGACGGACGCCCCGTAGTTTTGAGGGATTATCCCGTCGCTACAGTGGAAGACGCAATTATCGCAGCGGTAAGAGCGGAACGCGACGGTGCATTGGCAATCGTTTGCGCACCTATTGTTACTCCCACAGTTGAAAAGATTGTATCTATCCCCGTAAAACCCGCAATACCTTCGCAGAGTATTCTGCGTGCGGTGGAAGAGGTCAAGAAGGACCTGTACGGATGATTATTCCGTACTGTTCTTCGGATTTACATTGTTCATAATAAATTAAATAGTCACCTTTACTTATCACAGGGTAACAAGGAAAGGATACTCAATGTTCGAACTCCAAGTTGTTAGTAATACTCCCCTGAGTTCAGTGGACGATATCGATATCGTCGCCGAGACCTTCCTCATTCAGATCGGATATATCCCCAAAGGATACGATCCGAAAACGTCTGCTACCGAGATCAGGGACAGCGTCCCCTACCGTCTCTTCATGGATTATTTCATGAGGAACATGAGCAAAGCATGGACGGTGGAGGAGTTGGCTGCGTTGTTATCAACAACAAAACCCACGGTCTACAGACATGTGAACAAACTGAAGTCATTGGACCTCCTGGAGAGTATGGATGTGGAGTTCGACGGGCAGGTCCGCAAGGGATACCGTATAAGATACGGAGATCTCTCCAAAGCATGGAATTTCACGGAAGCGAATGTCAACATGGCAATGGAAAACTACCGCAAAACCGTGACGCATTTCCAGGCGTTGGTCGATTCCGAAAAGAAGGGATGATGCAGTTGTCAGACAGTGAATTCACACTTAACGTAGGCGGCAGATACAGGGTCAAAGTACCCGATGAGGATGATACCGAAGGTATCTTCAGGGGATACTGTGCCGTAGGCGGCGATTCCGCCGTCGTTATGGAACTGGAAGGAGGTATGATGAGATTCATACCCGTCCCCCAGATTGTCATGATAGACGTTCTCGAACCCGGTGTAACGGACACCGGTAAACGTGTCAGGTCCGATGTGAACTACGGATGAATCCTACAGAGGAATTCAGCAGGTATCTCATCGGGAAGATACTCGACGGATCTGTCACGGACAGAGATAAATTTCAGGATGTAAAGGTGAAAGCCTGCAAGAAATTCGGATTGGACACAGTTCTTCCGAATTCCGAGATTCTGAAGTATGTCAGAGAGGAAGAGAAAAAGAAAGCCGTTCCTTTTCTCCTGAAGAAACCGATGAGGACTCTCAGCGGTGTCGCCGTTGTTGCGGTGATGACTTCTCCGCACCCCTGTCCCCACGGAAAATGCATGTACTGTCCCGGAGGAGTGGAAAACAATTCTCCTCAATCCTATACAGGAAAAGAACCTGCGGCAAGACGTGCCGCAAGGAACGAATTCGATCCGTATGTGCAGGTCACCGACAGAATCACTCAGTTGGAAGCAATCGGTCACATTACCGATAAAATTGATTTAATAATCATGGGCGGGACGTTCACGTCCCGCGAAGAGGATTATCAGACATGGTTCGTGAAGAGATGTTTCGATGCAATGAACGGGCGTGACGCACCCGACATCGATACGGCACACGAATGGAACGAAACGGCGGAACACAGGTGTGTGGGCCTTACCGTAGAAACACGTCCCGATGTTTTCGATGACATACAGATTGAGCGTTCTCTCTCATTGGGAGCGACGAGAGTGGAATTGGGAGTGCAGATTCTCGATGATGATATTCTCAAAGCGGTGGAGCGCGGTCACGGTGTTAAGGAAACTGTTGAATGCACACAGAGATGCAAAGATCACGGACTGAAAATCTGCTACCACATGATGCCCGGCCTTCCCGGTTCCGATCCTGAAAACGATATGGAATGTTTCAGGAAAGTCTTCGACGATTCAAGGTTCAGGCCCGATATGCTGAAATTCTACACCACTTTGGTCGTAGGAGGAACAAAACTCTACGACATGTGGAAGAACGGGGAATACGAACCGTACGATGTGGAGAAAGCAACGGAACTCCTCGCCGATATGAAATCCATTGTTCCGGAATATGTAAGAATTCAGAGAATTCAGCGTGATATCCCCGCAGATCAGATTGCGGCGGGAATTCTCAAGAGCAACATCCGTCAGCTTGTACACGACAGGCTTCAGGCTACGGGAAGACAGTGCAGATGCATCAGATGCAGGGAAGTCGGACACAACGACATTTCACTCACGGACAGATCCGAGATAAAATTGAACGATCTCGAATACGACGCATCGAACGGAAGAGAGCATTTCATCAATCTTACCTGCGAAGATTCTCTCATAGGCTACATCCGTCTCAGAATCGATAACACAGACTGCGCAACGGTGAGAGAACTCAAAGTCTTCGGTAAGATGGCCGAAATCGGTACGGACGGAGAGGATTGGCAACACCGCGGTTTCGGACGCGAATTGGTCGCCGAAGCCGAACGCATTGCAATATCAAACGGCAAAAACAGAATCAGAATAACCGCAGGCGTAGGTGTCAGAGGATACTACAGAATGCTCGGTTATTCTCTCGAAAAACCGTACATGGTCAAGAATCTCTCACTTTGAGAATACAACGTTTTTGTCTGTAATCTTGATGTTGCTGAACGAAATAATCGCACGTCCGCGGTCGTCGAGGTCGTACGTATCCTTCGGTATAGAAGAAGCGTTGACAAGCAGATACTTCATTTCGCCGGTTGCGGTGTCGAATACCACATCCACAATCATTCCGACGGGATATCCTCCGTTTGTCATTGCCACTTTTCCTATTATTTCGGATGAAAACACTTCAGACGACATCACATCACCGTCCAGAACGGTATACTGTCATTGGATGTCTTTCTTTTTTTCATTTCCTGCGCCATTGTCGCATATTCATCCATGACCTTCGGGTCTACAGACGGTTTTATGAGACTCAGCGCGGTGTTGAAATGTCTTTTCTCAACATATCTCGCATCGGGATTCTCACGGTATGCCGCCATTCCCGCTTCCCTGCACAATGCCTGCAGATCCGCACCGACGTATCCGTCGGTTGCTTCCGCGATATCAATCAAATCTACATTCATCAGAGGCATATCTCTTGTGTGAATCTCAAGAATCCTCAGACGTCCTTCCAAATCAGGTTTTCCGATAAGGATCATCTTATCGAATCTTCCCGGTCTGAGTAATGCGGGATCGAGCATATCCGGTCTGTTGGTTGCCGCCATAACGGTAACGTTTTCCAATCCCTCCACACCGTCCATGGATGTCAGAATCTGATTGACCATTCTCTCAATCGAAGAACTGTCCGTCTTGGAACCTCTTCTCGGAGCTATTGAATCGATTTCATCGAAGAATATGATACACGGAGCCATCTGTTTGGCGCGTTTGAATATCTGTCTTACCGCTTTCTCGCTTTCACCCATCCATTTGCTGGTGAGTTCCGGTCCGTTCACACAGATGAAATTGGATCCCGATTCATTTGCCACGGCTTTGGCAATCAATGTTTTTCCGGTTCCGGGAGGGCCGTAAAGCAGAACTCCTCTCGGAGGTTTGATTCCGAGGTGTTCGTAAGCCCGTCTTCCTTCGGTGGGAATGAACGATTCGCAGATTTCTTTCCTTACGCTGTCCAATCCGCCTACGTCGGACCATTCGACTTTGGGAATATCCACAACAACTTCTCTCATTCCGCTCGGTTCCACCTCGGTCAAAGCGTTCATGAAATCGTTCATGTTCACACGCATAGCCATAAGCGTGCCGTGCGGAATCGGTTTGTCCAAATCGAGGCTCATGAGATTCCTCGTAAGACATTTCATTGCAGCCTCTCTCGCCAATGCCGCGAGATCCGCACCTACGAATCCCTGCGTAAGATTGGCAAGTTTTTCTGTAGAAACATCCTCATCCAAAGGCATGGATCTCAGGTGAACGGCGAGAATATCTTTTCTTCCCTCTCTTCCCGGAATGCCTATCTCAATCTCACGGTCGAATCTTCCCGGTCTTCTCAATGCAGGGTCGATGGATTCTTCCCTGTTCGTTGCCGCAATGACAATAACGTCTCCTCTTCCGGACAGACCGTCCATTAACGTAAGCAACTGAGCTACGACACGTCTTTCGACTTCGCCGCTTACATCGTTTCTGTTCGGCGCAATCGAATCAATCTCATCGATAAACACGATACTCGGTGCAGCCTCTTCCGCCTTTTCGAACACTTTTCTTAAGCGTTCCTCGGACTGACCGTAGTAACTTCCCATTATCTCCGGACCCTGAATCGAGAAGAACGACGCACCCGATTCTTTCGCCACGGCTTTGGCAATCAATGTCTTACCTGTACCCGGAGGGCCGTAAAGCAGAACTCCTTTCGGTGCCGAAATACCCAAACGGTCGAAGAGTTCGGGATGTTTGATCGGAAGTTCGATCATTTCCCTTATCCTTCTTAATTCGTCTTCAAGACCTCCGATATCTTCGTAAGATACCTGACTCGTGAATTCTTCTTCCGTCTTTTCTCCGGCTGCCGTTTCTTTGATTGTAAGTTCGGTACTGCTGTCAACGTAAACGATACCTGTGGGAACAGTCGTAATAACTTTGAACTGAACCAATGCGCCCATAAGCGCAATATTGGGGACAACAATCTCGTTATCCTTCAGGACGGGTCTGTTCATCAGACCGTTTTTGAAGATTTCATCCGTTCCTTCCCTGAACGTAATCTTCTTTCCCGCAGGTATTCCCGTGGGGGAAATAACAACCTTTTCCGCGGGAACCGCTTCCGCCTTCCTCACACGTACGTTTTCGTCCACCGCCGCACCGGCGTTGGATCTTGTGATTCCGTCCATACGGATGAGTCCTTTTCCCTCATCGTCGATGGCGCCTTTCATGACTTTGGCTACGGCGGAGCGTTTTCCCACAATTTCGACAATGTCACCCATCTGCACGCCGAGTTTCCTGAACGATGCGGAATCTATCCTGACCCTTCCGAAACCGGCCTCGGATTTCATCAATGCGGTTGCGACTTTGAGCTCTACCGAGTCAACCATACCTGCGGTAAAGGGATACGTTTATTTGATTGATTGTAAAAGAAACAGTAAAAGAAACGATACCGTTTATGAGCATCTGTTTTTACCGTCTGAAAAAAACCGTTCGGGCGGGAAACAGTCCCGCCCGGAAAGAAAAGTTTCGATTTCAGATTACGGGAATTTTTCCGTCCGAAACAAGGGCATATGCGAGGTATGCGGTGAACACAAAGTTCAGTAACGCAACAACGCCCAAAATCAAGTGCCAATAGTCTCCTCCGATAACGGCGGAGAGCCCTACGGACAGGAAAATCAGCGCAGTAGTCAGACAGATGCACGACAGCGTCTTGGGTGTTTTGATTGACACGGACCAAATCAATGCCATGACGAATATGATTCCGAATGCGATGTTCTCCCATTCGCCCATACCGAGTCCGGTAAGGGAAACGGCTGCACCTACTAGTCCGAATACGATGAATCCGAAGTTGCTTCCGTTGCGGTATGCGATGTACGACGTCAACAGGATCAGAAGTCCCATTACAATGAAGAAGTACGACGAAGGCACTCCTTCGTTTTTGAACTGCAGAATCGCCAGCGGCAGTGAAACAACGGCAACCAAAAACAGTCCGAAAGCGGTCGGATCGATTTTGAAGTCTGTTTCTGACATCAGTTATCATTCTCCTGGGGGCACTCTTTCAGAATTCTGAAGAGTGATGAATGAATTATTCAAACTGAGGATATTTAAATAGGAAAGTGAAAACGGCGAAAAATCGGGCTGTAATCTATATATCTAAGATTAGTGATGGGGGGTTGCTGTCTTCGTAGGCACCGTGACCCTGAAAAGTATTATATAGGGGGATGTAATCGGAGCGTTTACGAAGCTTAAGCTATCCAAAGGGCCTGTAGCTCAGCTAGGTAGAGCATCTGACTTTTAATCAGGTGGTCAAGGGTTCGAATCCCTTCAGGCCCGCCGGTGGTCTTCATGAGCGATCGAAAGCGGATCAAGTATGAGGAAAATCGAATGAATGGTCTTTTGAATTTTCTCAATGGTTTCCCACTGACCTGCAGTGGGGCAAAATGTAGGTGAAAACTTGGCAGCAGAGAATATCTCATTCAATGTTCTCCAGCATGACCTGGTTCCCGAGCATGTACTATTGACTGAGGAAGAGGCGGAAGTGATTCTCAACGAACTGAAAATCACCCGCGACCAGCTTCCGAAGATCAAGAAAAGCGATGCGGCAATCAGGGTTCTGGAGAACATTAACGGTCCGATCGAAGCAGGACGTGTTATCAAGGTCATTAGGAAGAGCAGCACGGCGGAGGAATTCGTCGCTTACAGGCTGGTTGTATTATAAGGGGCTGACTACTGATGAGGGATTTAGTAAAATTATACTTCGAGGAACGTACCATCGTCAACCACCATATCGCATCTTTCAACGATTTCCTTGCGACCAAGGACAATCCCAACAGCAGGATGCAGAAGATTGTGGATGACATGAGGGTCCCCACCGATGACGCCAACCGCGGAATCATCAAACTGGACCCGGAGCATGTCGGCGGAAGGAACATCGCAATCCGTATCGGAAGGAAGAGAAACGACGAGGGTAACATCGATATCCACGCCAAACCTACCATTTCCGTCGAGCGTCCTAAGGTCATGGAAGCAAACGGTTACAGCCACGACCTCACACCCATGGAAGCGAGGCTCAGGAACCTCAACTACATGGCACCTGTCTACATCGACTTCACACTTATGGAAGACGGTGTCGACAAGGAAACGGAGAGGGTCCACGTCGGAGACCTTCCCATGATGGTCAAATCGAACGGATGCAACCTTAACAGGGAAGTCTTCCAGGCATCCTCGGAACGCGAAATTTCGGAAGAGGAATATCAGCAGTTCCTTATTGAAAACAAAGAAGATACAAGAGATCCCGGAGGATACTTCATCATCGGAGGTACCGAGAGGGCTCTCATCACACTCGAAGATCTCGCACCCAACAGAGTTATGGTCGAGTACAGCGAGAAATACGGTGCGGCGGTGGAAGTTGCAAAAGTCTTCTCACAGAGGGAAGGATACCGCGCACTGACACTTGTCGAGAAGAAGAAAGACGGAATGGTCATGGTTTCCGTTCCCGTCGTTTCGGGATCAATCCCGCTTGTCGCTCTTATGAAAGCGCTCGGAATGGAATCGGATCAGGAAATCTTCGAATCCATCGCTTCCACACCCGAGATGGCGAACATTATCTACGCCAACATCGAGAACAGTTACGACAAGAAGACCTACGCACCGAACGGATTCCACACCAAGGATGACGCAATCGCATTCCTCGAGAGGAACTTCGCCGCAGGTCAGGCAAAAGAGTACAGGACCAAGAAAGTCGAGAGTATCCTCGACCGTTCGCTGCTCCCGCACCTCGGTGACACAGAGGAAGACCGTCTCAAGAAGGCAATCTTCCTCGGCCGTATCGCACGTTCCGTTCTGGAGCTTTCGCTCGGAATCAGGAAAGAGGACGATAAGGATCACTACGCCAACAAGAGGCTCAAACTTTCCGGAGATCTTATGGAAGATCTCTTCAGAACAAGCCTCAACGGTCTCATGAAAGACCTGAAGTACCAGCTTGAGAGGAACTGGGGAAGAAAGAGAGAGGAAATCAGAATTTCTTCGTCTATCCGTCCCGACCTTCTGACACACAAGCTTCTGCACGCATTGGCCACAGGTAACTGGGTCGGAGGACGTGCAGGTGTATCTCAGCTGCTCGACAGGACATCGAACATGTCCGCTATGTCGCACCTGAGAAGAATCACATCTTCGCTTACAAGAAGCCAGCCTCACTTCGAGGCCCGTGATCTTCACCCCACACAGTGGGGAAGACTCTGTCCGTCGGAGACACCCGAAGGTCAGAACTGCGGTCTGGTCAAGAATGCGGCACTGATTATCAACGTCTCCAAAGGATTCCCCGAGACCGATGCCAAGTGGATGCTCAGGGATCTCGGATTAACGCCTGTTTCACAGCAGGGCGCACGTATCTTCGTGAACGGAGACCTCGTCGGAAGCCACGAGGATCCCAAGAAACTCGTCTCCGAAGTACGTGAGAGGAGAAGATGCGGAATTCTCTCCGATGAGATTAACATCCGTTACAACGAGAACATGAAAGAGGCATACATCAACTGCGACGAAGGACGTCTCAGAAGGCCTCTCCTTGTTGTCAAAGACGGAAAGACCGTCCTTACGAGAAAACACCTCGAAGGAATCAGGGATCACAGAGTCAGATGGGAAGACCTCTTCAGAGAGGGAATCATGGAATGGATCGACGCAGAGGAAGAGGAAGACACCTACATTGCGGTCGATGCATACGACGTCCCCAGAAGATGCGAGCACTGCGGTGCCGCTCTGTCACCTACAGACGTCGACTGGATGAACCCCGGCAAAGAGGGAGACGCAGTTCTCAGATGCTGTCACTGCGGAGAAGAATTCACCGTTCCCTGCAAACTCACGGAAGAGCACACTCATATGGAAATCGACCCGATGGTCATCCTCGGTGTCGCGGCAGGTCTCGTTCCGTACCCCGAGCACAACTCATCACCTCGTGTGACTTTGGGTGCGGCAATGGCCAAACAGGCACTCGGAGTGCCCGCGGCGAACTACCGTATCAGACCCGATACACGCGGTCACCTGCTCCACTACCCGCAGAAGCCCATGGTACAGACACAGACCATGGAATTCATGGGATACAACCACAGGCCTGCAGGTCAGAACTTCTGTATCGCGGTTCTTTCGTACCACGGATACAACATCGAAGATGCTCTCGTTATGAACAAGTCATCTGTTCAGAGAGGATTGGGAAGGTCTACCTTCATGAGAACATACCGTGCGGAAGAGCGCCGTTACCCCGGAGGAGAAGAGGATCACTTCGAAATCCCCTCACCCGACGTAATGGGTGCACGTGCGGATCTCGCATACGCTTCTCTCGGAGAAGACGGTCTCATTTCACCTGAGTCCGAAATCCACGGTTCGGATGTTCTTATCGGTAAGACATCGCCTCCCAGGTTCCACGAGGAAGGTACAGACTTCCTTACACCTCAGAAGAGGAGGGAAACATCCGTCACCGTCAGGCCCGGAGAACTCGGATATGTCGATTCAGTCATGATCACGGAATCCGAAAACGGTTCAAGGCTCGTCCGTGTGAAAGTAAGGGATCAGAGAATCCCCGAACTCGGAGATAAGTTCTGTTCCAGGCACGGACAGAAGGGAGTTGTCGGAAGGCTCGTCAGCCAGGAGAACATGCCCTTCACGGCAGACGGAATCACACCCGATCTCGTCGTCAACCCCCACGGTATTCCTTCGCGTATGACCATCGCCCACGTCCTTGAGATGATCGGCGGTAAGGTCGGAGCAATGGAGGGACGCACCATCGACGGTACCGTCTTCTCCGGAGAAAGGGAGGATTCGATCCGTGACGGTCTCGTCAGGAACGGATTCAAGCGCACAGGTAAAGAGGTCATGTACGACGGAAGGACCGGACGTAAGATTCAGACAGACGTTTACACAGGAGTGATCTTCTACGAGAAGCTTCACCACATGGTCAGCGGAAAGATGCACTTCAGGTCGAGAGGACCTGTGCAGATACTCACACGTCAGCCGACCGAGGGACGTTCCAGACAGGGAGGTCTCAGGTTCGGAGAGATGGAGCGTGACTGTCTTATCGGACACGGAGCGGCAATGGTCATCAAAGACCGTCTCCTCGACGAATCGGACGGTACGCAGCAGTACGTCTGCGGAAACCCCAAGTGCGGACATATCGCAATCATGGACAAGCGCGGATCGCTCTACTGTCCTGTATGTAAAGAGAACACCAACATCTACCTCGTGCAGACATCCTATGCATTCAAACTGCTGATGGACGAACTTCTGTCCCTCGGTGTCGCCATGAGGCTCCAGCTGGAGGATTTGAGATGAATATGATGCACGGAATATCAAAGAGGATCGGATCGATCAAATTCTCCTGCGTATCTCCCGACGAGATCAGGAGGATGTCGGCGACAAAAGTCCTCACCGCCGATACATACGACGATGAAGGCTATCCGATCGAGATGGGTCTGATGGATCTCCACATGGGTGTCATCGAACCCGGTCTCTCATGTAAGACATGCGGATGCAAGGTCAACGACTGTCCCGGACACTTCGGACACATCGAGTTGGCAAGGCCCGTAATCCACGTCGGTTTCATCAAGGACATCAAATCCCTTTTGGAATCGACATGCAGGAAATGCGGAAGGCTCATGCTTACCGCGGAACAGGTCGAGCAGACCAGGAGCAAAATGGAGCAGATGGAGGAACTCGGAGGAGATTCCGCCGATATCAAGCTCTTCTCCAAGGGTACCGCAAAAGACGCTGCGAGAGAAATCTGTCCCCACTGCGGTGCGGAACAGCTTAAGATCAAGCTCGACAAGCCTACCACATTCCGTGAGGGTCCCGAGAACCACAAACTCACACCCGAAGACGTACGTGAGAGGCTTGAGAGAATTCCCGATGAGGATTTGATCACTCTCGGAATGGATCCCGAGACCTGCAGGCCCGAGTGGATGGTTCTGACCGCATTGGCAGTACCTCCTGTTACGGTAAGGCCTTCGATCACACTCGATTCGAGTGACAGGTCCGAAGACGATCTTACACACAAGCTCGTCGATGTTCTCAGGATCAACCAGAGGCTCAGAGAGAACCGTGATGCAGGTGCACCCCAGCTGATTATCGACGATCTGTGGGAACTGCTTCAGTATCATGTTACAACATACTTCGACAACCAGACCTCGGGAATACCTCCTGCAAGGCACAGATCCGGACGTCCGCTTAAGACTCTGACACAGAGGCTCAAGGGTAAGGAAGGACGTTTCAGATCCAACCTGTCGGGTAAGCGTGTGAACTTCTCGGCACGTACGGTCATTTCGCCGGATCCCCTGCTGTCAATCAACGACGTAGGAGTCCCGATTCCCGCAGCGAGAGAGCTTACGGTTCCCGTCCGTATCTACGGAGAGAACATGCCCGAAGTCAAGGCAATCGTAAGGAGAGGTATCACACCCATTCTCATCACAGAGAAGAACGACATCCTCAGGAAGAGAGGAATCAGGTCAATCTTCGAAGAGTGGGAAGACAACATCAGAGAAAAGGAGTTGGAGTTCGATTACGACCACCTCTGCAGTCTCGACGAGCAGAACAGGTTCGTCTACAGGATGAGTTCCTTCGAGACCAAAGCCGATAAGGATCTTCTCGACAACCTCAAGTGGAAATACGTCCCCGGTGTGAACTACGTTATCAGATCGGATGAAAGAAGGATCAAAGTCTCCGACCGTAACTCGATCGAAGTCGCAGAGAACCTCGGACGCGACTACACAGTGGAGAGACAGCTCATCGACGGAGATGTCGTTCTCTTCAACAGGCAGCCGTCTCTGCACAGAATGTCGATGATGGCCCACCGTGTAAAGGTCATGGAAGGCCGCACATTCAGGTTCAACCTCTGTGTCTGTCCTCCGTACAACGCCGATTTCGACGGTGATGAGATGAACCTCCACGTTCTCCAGAGCGAGGAAGCACGTGCGGAAGCACGTATCCTTATGCAGGTTCAGGAGAACATCCTGTCGCCCAGGTACGGCGGACCTATCATCGGAGCAATCCACGATCATATCACAGGAGCATACTTCCTGACCAACTACAACCCCAGGTTCGACAGGCTTCAGGCGATGAACATCATCATGAAGCTCGATAACATCGAGATTCCCGAGCCTTTCAAAGACGAAAACGGCAAAGAATACTGGACCGGAAGGCAGCTGTTCTCAATCGTTCTCCCGAAGGACCTCAACATCCAGTACAAGGCAAAGATCTGCCGCGGATGTGCAGTCTGTAAGAAAGAGAACTGTGAATACGACGCATTCGTCAAGATCAGTAACGGTGAGCTTGTCTGCGGTACCGTCGATGAGGCAGGTATCGGAAACAGCAAAGGAAAGATTCTCGACCGTATCGCACGTGACTACGGAGCGGACAGGGCATGTCAGTTCATCAACCAGGTTACAAGAGTCGCATTGGGTTCAATCATGAACCACGGATTCAGTACCGGTATCGACGATGAGGATATCTCCGAAGAATCAAGGCTCGAGATTGAGAACTTCAACCAGGAATGTATCGACGCCGTGGATGATTACGTTCAGTCATACAACGACGGAACACTCCACCAGGATCCCGGACGTTCACTTAAAGAAACACTCGAAGTGAAAGTCAAAGCGAAGCTCGAAGAAGCACGTACCGAAGCAGGACGTATCGTTGCCGCAAGCAAAAACGGAAACGTCGACATGAGCAACCCTGCGGTTATCATGGCAAAATCCGGTGCCCGCGGTTCGATGCTCAACCTTTCGCAGATGGCCGGTTGTGTCGGACAGCAGACTGTCCGTGGTGACAGGCTCGCAAGAGGATACGAAGACAGGACACTCCCGCACTTCAAGAAAGAGGATCTCGGAGCGTACGCAAGGGGATTCGTCAGCAACTCATACAAGTCGGGACTTACGGCCACAGAGTTCTTCTTCCACGCAATGGGAGGAAGAGAAGGACTGGTCGATACCGCTGTCCGTACATCCAGGTCGGGATACATGCAGAGAAGGCTCATTTCCGCATTGGAAGATCTGAAACTTACCGGCGACGGTTCCGTCAGGAACACCGCAGGTACCATCATTCAGTTCAAATACGGAGAGGACGGAACCGACCCCGCAAGGGCAGTAGGCGGAAAGGTCATCGATTACGACGATCTGTTCATCGAAGCATTGGGTGAGGATGCCGCAAAGGACTTCATCAAACTCGACAGAGTGGACAACAAAGAAGACTACGGTACACGTGAGAAAGACGAGATGGAATACGAGTCCGACGACGAGGAAAACATCGACGACGACATGATGGAAAACGACTACAGCGACGGTGAGTGAAATGGCTAAGAAAGACACATACAATGCATTGCTCGCAAGAGAAATCAGTGAGGCCACTGCGGATATCCTTATCGGCAAGTTCAGCACACTGAAATCCATCGCGGACGCAGGAGTCTCCGAGCTCGTTTCCCTGGGAATCGAGGAAGCCGAAGCGGCGGATGTCATCACAAAGATCGGCAGACGCAGCAGCAGATCCTCATCTTCAAAAGCCAAAGCATCCGCAGAGGAAGCCGTCGAGGAAATTCATATGGAACCTGTTTCCAAGAGGCGTGAGAACACCGAGACGGAGAACAAACTCCTCGGAATGTGTGCAGATCTCGGAATCGAACTTCCTCTGAAAGTTGTCGTTGATATTGCGGCACGTATCGAGGGACACGAAATCTCCGATGAGGACATCAGCAAACTCCTCAAAACGGCTTCCGATCTTTACGACAGGCGCCGCATGGATCCCAACGAGTCCGTAGGAATCATGGCAGCACATTCAATCGGTGAGCCGGGTACACAGATGAACATGCGTACTTTCCACTATGCGGGAGTTGCGAACGTCAACGTTACAACGGGTCTTCCGAGGCTTATCGAGATTGTGGACGCAAGGCGTATTCCCAGTACACCTTCGATGAGAATTCCTCTCACAGGTCTCGCCGCAGAGGATGAGAATGTTGCGAAACACGTGTCATACAACATTGAGATTACGGCTCTCAACAACGTCGCCGAAATCGACACGGATATCAACAACATGAGGCTCATCATCAGGCCCGATGTCCGTAAGATGGACGACCGCGGTGTTACAGTCGAAGACATCTACGACAGACTCAACAAGATCAAGGTCCTCCGCGGACTGATCACGATCGAAGGATTCGATCTGATCATCAAATCGGACGAACCTTCGTACAAGAAGCTCCAGCAGATCTACGATGCCACCAAACAGGCCAAGATCAAAGGTATCGACGGCATTACAAGGGCAATCATAGACAAGGATAAGAACACCGGCAGATACTTCCTCGTGACCGAAGGGTCGAACCTGAAGGAAGTTATGAAGGTGGAAGGTGTCGACAGAGAGAAGGTCATGACCAACAGTGTGCTGGAAGTGGCCGAGGTTCTCGGTATCGAAGCCGCAAGGAACTCACTCATCAACGAGGCCCGTGACACACTGTCCGCGGCAGGTACAGTCGATATCAGACACATTATGCTCGTAGCGGATCTGATGACCAACGACGGCTGCATCAAAGCCATCGGAAGGCACGGAATATCCGGTAAGAAATCGAGTGTGTTGGCAAGGGCGGCTTTCGAAATTACGACACCGCACCTGCTGCGCGCAGCCATGAACGGAGAGGTGGATCACCTTGAAGGAGTGGCCGAAAACATCATCGTCGGTCAGCCGGTAACACTCGGTACCGGAGCCGTCAACCTGGAATACACTCCCAAGAAGAGTGAAAGACAGAACAAACCAGTTAACGAAACACCCGAAACGGGGGATGAACAATGATAGACATAAGCAAAGCATTGAAAGCTGCGATCACGACAGGAGAAGTCGCGTTCGGAGTGGACCAGACAGAGAAAGCAGTAAAAGCCGGCAAGGCACAGATGGTCATCGTATCGAAAAACTGCCCCAGCGCAATGCTGACGGCAGCCGATGTAGGCGTGAAGGTACACGTCTACGAGGGCAACAACATGGAGTTGGGCGCCCTCTGCGGTAAGCCCTTCTCGGTATCCGCTCTCGCGGTCATCGACAAAGGTACTTCCAACATCTTAACGCTGTGAGATCATGTCTGCCGATATCGTACTTACGGAGGACACGCTCAGATACATTTCGTTATTTGAGTCGCTGACCAGGACGAACGTAATTGACTGCATGGAAACGGAGGACAAACTCGTCTATGTAGTGGAAAAAGGACAGGGAAACACCGCCGTCGGTAAGAAAGGTGAGCACGTCATAAAGCTCAAAGATCTTACGGGCAAGAACATCCAGGTCGTGGAATATTCAGACGATCCCGCACAGTTCGTGAAGAACGTGTTCCATATCTACGAACCTCAGAAGGTCGAGATCGAACAGCGCGGCAACATCACACACGCGACCGTCACGGTGGACCCCAAGCTCAAAGGAAGGGCAATCGGCAAGGCCGGTAAGAACCTCCGCATAGCAAGGGATATCGTAAACAGACACCACGAGATCCAGAGTATCAGCGTTAACTGATCCTCATCCCCGATCAGGGAATCCAAACCTTTTACCCAAACCCTTCTTTTCTTCAGTTCAGAGGAGTTCTCTCGACTTCCAGTCTGTCTGCGGTGGGATATTCTTCCGTTATGTAGCACTTGAACGGTAATTCTTCGGAAATTTCCTCAAGAATCCACGATGCGGTTTCGATTCTTTTTCTGTCGTAATCAATGAACATAAGTTCATCTGGCACATCGTATTCGTCCCTGAGGAGGGATGCGGCTGCACCGATATCGTCGGCATAAACGAGGCCTTTGAGAATCGTTCCGTCTTCCGTTACCACGTCGTATTCTGCAGCGATATGATTCGCACGCCTGATGAGCCTGTTGCGTAATTGGACTCCGTCTTTGAATGACGAGGAACAGAAATGAATCGCAAGTTTCGGGTATTTTTCGAGCATTTTCATTGCCGTCTGTTCCGAACCGAGTATCGCCGAAGAGAATTCATCCTTCAGTTCGTAGTTCTTCGTGTTCATCATGTCCCAGTTGCTCTCCGAAAATTCCAATTCGTTGAGATTTACGAATTTAATTCCTATGGATTCCGCATAACCCAGAAGTGCGGATAATTTCTCTTCCTCATTCGGGAGTGCAGGTACTTCGATTCCCACGTCAATGGGCATTTTCACAATCTCTTCCAGCCCGCTTCCTTCCATCGAATCCCACTGTTCCAGAGGGGGATGGAAGCGTATTTCGTCCAATCCCGCGTCGATGAGCATCTTTACCTTTTCGGGATCTGCGGTTGAAGTATACAGATGGATATGATGCTCCTTTCCGAAGTGTTCCTTGAGCATCTTTACCGCTCTGACAGTACGGTCGACACACAGTAACGGATCTCCTCCGGTGATTCCCGTTCCGGTCGCATCCATCGATTCCGCTTCGGAAATTATGTCTTCCTTACATTCGGCTTTCATCTCGTCGGCGTAGATTACGTCCTTTCCTTTCTTCTCGAACGACACGGGACAGTAGAAACATCCCGTGTTGCACCTTCCGGAAATGAAGAGAACCATCTTGCTTCCCTGCATGCAGTGTTTACAGCCTTCCGCCAATTCTCCGCTGCAGGCGGAACCGTACTCCTGACGTATGATGCCCATGTATTCCCCATAGACACCTTCTTTTAATAACGTGCGGATGATACGTCAGAGCGATCATATGAAGAAAGACAGCAGGATTGTCTTGGCATTGGATGAGACCGACGGAAAGAAGGCATTGGCGGTAGTCGACAGCGTGTCGGAATACATCGACGCCGTGAAGATAAACTGGCCTCTGGTACTTACGGAGGGTCCGGAAATGATCACGAAACTTTCTCAGATTACGGATGTTATCTGCGATTTCAAAGTCGCAGACATACCCAATACGGTATCTCTGATTGTAAGCAACGCGGTTAAGAGAGGCGCTTCCGCAGTCATAGTTCACGCATTCCCCGGAGAGGATTCCCTTCAGGAAGCTGTCAAAGCAGCGGGAAATGCCGAAATTTACGCCGTAACGGAAATGAGCCACCCCGGAGGAAAGACATTCACCGCACTTCACGCAGAGGAAATGGCTGAAATGGGTGTCAGATGCAACGTGGCCGGATTCATCGCACCCGCGACACGTCCCGAACGTATCGCTGCGATAAGAAAAATCATCGGAAACAGGAAGATTCTTTCACCCGGCGTAGGCGCACAGGGCGGTTCCGCATCGTCCGCAATACTCGCGGGAGCGGATTATGTCATCGTAGGCCGTGCAATTTACAAAGCCGAAGATCCGAAATCCGTTGCAAAAACCATAGCAGAAGAGATCAGGTCCGTCATCTGACGGCCTCCTCTCTTCCTTTTATTATAATTATATAATCTAACGCGCGACGTAAACCTATTATATAGAATAGTCAATCGTCGCCGTATTCCACATAGCGGAGAATTTAGAATGCTAAAAATCGGCAAAAAAACGAGTGATCCTCAGACAGCTGAGGATATGTCCGTCCCCAAGAAGACCGGGAACGGGAATTGGTTCGGTAAGAACCGGCACATCGTTGCCATCGGCGTCATCGTACTGATCGCATTCCTGATCAGGTTTATCGACGCCGCAGGACTATGCATGGGTAACGACTATGCACTGTCTGGCGGAACGGGTGCTTCAGAACATCTGCACAGAATTACAAACATGCTCACCGGCGGAGCCATCTTCGGACTCGACGGTGCTTTGTACTATCCCTTCGGGTCGGCAGATGCGAACCCCCCGCTCATGGATCTGATCCTGGGTGTGTTCGCATTCATTTTCAAAGCATGCGGCCTCGGCACAACAGCCGCGGCAGGAGCTTCACTCGCCTGGGGTGCAGTGATTTTCGGTACATTGGCCGTTATCCCTGCGTACATTCTCGGTAAGGAAATCCTCAACAGCAAAGCTGCGGGATGCCTGACTGCGATTTTCGTCGCACTCTGTCCTATCGCGATTTCACAGACAGTGTTCTCCAACGGAACCGAAATCGGTTTCGTCATGTTCTTCGCACTCTTCATGTTCTGCTTCCTCTTCAAAGGAATCAAAGCAATCGATGCGGGAGAACCTTCGAACAAATACATGATTCTGACAGCTGTCTTCATGGCAATTGTCTCCTTCTCATGGATCGGAGCACGTTCGCTCTACACCGTCCTGATTCTCATGATGGCAGTACAGCTTATCATCGACCGCTTCAAGGGTAAGGAACTCATGCCCACTGCAATCTACTACTCTGTGCCCGTTATCGTCGGTGCAGTTGTCGCAGCGGCATACTACGCCATCGCAGGTCTCTTTGTTTCCGTTTACCTCGGAACATTCCTGATGGCTGTCATCGGTGTCGTTCTCTGTGTTGCTTTCGCAGCATTGAAAGACACGCCCTGGACTCTTACGATTCCCGGTTTCGTTATCGTTACCGTCGTACTCTTCGTCGCACTGTTCCTCGCAGTCCCCGACCTCTACAACAGTATCGTCGGAAGGATCACGGAATACTCCGGAATCTATGCATCATTCACATCCTCATCCATCGGATTCTCGATGGTTGCCACATACTTCGGATTCGTCACAATGTGGTTCGGTCTGTGCATGGTTCTCTACAGAATCTACGCCCTCCCGAAGAACACGGATTCCCGCATGTATGTTGCCGTCCTTGTATGGATGATCGTCGGTATGCTCTTCGCAATCACAACAAGGGCTAACGCAGCGGTCCTCTCATGCACATTCGGTGTCGGTTTCGCAGCGGTCATTCTCTGGATTTGCTCCAGAATTGACTTCAAAGCATACTGGTTATCGATTAAGACAGCGGGCTTCAAAGGTATGTGGAAGAAAATCATCAAACCCGTACCGTTCCTCGCGGTTATCGGTGCGGTCGTTCTCATTCTCCTCCCCAACTGCATGTACGCACTTGACGCAGGAGTTTCGAACAACAACGCATCCAACCCTGCATACCAGGGATCGGTCAACTACTACATCATGGCCGATAAGGATTACACATACAACGAATTCTTCTCGAAGTACAGCGATATCGAGAACAAGGGAGCATTGGTTTCCTGGCTCGATTATTCGTCAGATGCCGCTACCTTCGGTAACTTCAACGTAATCACCGACAACAGGGGTAACGGTACCACCGCTATGGCGAATATCCTCCTGTCCAACGGTTCCGACGGTTCCGCCGTCGCGGCTATGCTCTACTACCTCGTGACATACACAGGCGTAGACTCATGCAAGACCGTTCTCGGCGACAACTACGAGAAGATCAAGGATATCACGGAGAACCCCGGCAAATACAGGGACGAAGTCGTCAAGAACTCCGACAAATACGGAATTATTTCCTCGGATGTTTCGAACGACAACATTTCGTACCTCGCATCCGTCGAGTATCTCACAGACAACAACACATCGTTCGAGATTTCGGAGATGTATGACGCACTTGCCGCACAGTGCGGAAAGGACGTCACATACATTATGGCCTCCGGAGAACTGATCCCGATTTCATACGGAAACGAGAACACATTCATCGAGTTGGCAGTCCTCAACGGCTATGCGTATGAGGTTGTCACAGAGACCAACTACAGTTACGTTTCCGTACCTGAGTTCTACTCCGCAGGCTCGCTCTTCACAAGCTACGGAATCTACGATTACACAGATTCACTCACCAACACCTTCCTCTGGAGGGCATACATCGGTATGTCGCCCGAAGAAGCAGGTATCACAGGTTCGTACGCTTCAATCTCATACATCTCGGCACTGTCCCGTTCCGACGGAACATACAAGGCAGTTCCCGGATACGGTCTCGCCAACTTCGAAGTCGATTACGACACATACTACGTAAGCTACAACGCGGAAGACGACGGAACCGGAACATGGGAGAAGATGCTCTACAACGAAGCAATCGCACTCCAGGAGAAAGAAGGCGGACTGATCAACTACCTCGCAGGCTACCCCATCATGCTGAAATACATCTCATCCGACTCCGAGAAAGTCAGCGGAACAGTCAGCATTGCGGGTGAGAACGTGAGCGGCGTACGTGTCGCGGCAGTCGACTCCGACGGTGTACAGCGTTACACAACATTCACAGACGCAGACGGAAAATACACAGTCATCCTCCCGACCAAGAACTTCGAAGTCGGATCCGGATGTAAGATTGTGTTCTCCGTAGGAACGACAAGTGTCACAGGCGGTACTCAGGTATGGTCGAAAGAATACGATTCGACCGTCGCGGAGACCAAGACATGCGATGTTACCGTATCTACAGTCACATCGCTCTCCGGAAAGATCGTCACAGACAACGTCGATGTCGATGAGTATCTCATCGAAATGATCGGTCAGGCAAGCGGAAAACTCTACAATGCGACAGTAACGGGAGATGCATTCAGCTTTGCATCGGTTGTCCCCGATACATACGACATTACCGTCAAATCACTCGACGGTAAGATCACATATGCCACAAAGACATATCTGACCGCAATCGGAGCCAACAGCGGACTCTCCATCAGTCTCGATGAATCCAAGATTACACTTACGGTCAAGGATGAAGCAGGCAACCTGATTAAGGATGTCACAGTCGGTATCAAATCCGGTACGACAGTCTTCAAGGGAGTAACAGACTCCAAGGGTGTCGCGACATTCTACGCATCCGCAGGAACATACACATACGTTGTATTCTCCGACGGATACACAACAAACGACAGCAGTACCCTCGAGGTCACAAAGAGCACAGCCAAATCAGGTTCGTTCTCTGTTATGACAGCGAAGAAGGTCAACGTCACAGGCGCAGCGTCCGGAACAGTCTACGGTATGTCCTATACCGGAGCGGTTGAGGACTCTGCGGCAAAGATCCCCGTAGGTCTTACAGGCAGTGCATCATACACAATCTACTCCGTCGACAAGATCGGAGAGGGTGCAAAAGTCTCATGGGCAGTCACCGACGGAAGTGCGGATGTCACACTCAAGACGGAAACAGGATTCGTCATCACAGGTAAGCTCAAATCCGGAGACGACGCAGTCACCGGTAAGATAATGTTCATCAAGAGCACCGGTGAGATTGTATCTGTTTACGCAGACGCAGACAACGGTTACACCGCAGTCCTCCCCGCAGGCGAGTACACCGCATACGCAGTGAGCTCATCCATGGTTGCCATGGAGAATGTCACGGTATCCGCTTCGGAAACGAAGGATATCAGTGTCGCAAGCGGAAAGACGATCTCCGGTAAAGTGTACTGGTACTCCTCAAGTTACGCACTCAAATACGCAACGGTAAAAGTCGATGTTACAGTCGATGAGAAGACATCGACATACACACTCGCAACCGATGCAGACGGAAAGTACAGCCTGGTTATTCCTTCGGATGCCAAGTACAAAGTAACATCCGTCCTCAAGGAGAACGGACCGTTCTACTACACAGTCGATGATAACAAGGTCTACACCAAATCACTCGGAGACGACGAATCCGGAGACTTCACGGCAAGTGTCGAGAAGATCACAATCAAGAACGCCAATGATTTCAACATCACCGTCGAAGGTAAGGAAATCGAGAAAGGCGCAGAGCTTGAATTCGATTACAAGCCTTCCTCATACTCCGTATCCGCAGACTACAGCACGGGATACTACTACAGCGGAAGCGTGTACATCCTCCCCACTCAGATGTCTGCAGACTTCAAGTACGACATGAAAGTGGATGCAACGGAATACGTCAAGGCTACGTTCAGCAATGTTTCCTCGGACTGCATTATCACCGTCACGGCAGACGATGAGGGTGAATACCACAAGGATTCGCAGGCCGACAACAAAGCAGTGTACTACTTCGAGAAGGGCGAGAGCTTCCTTGTCAAGATAACAGACGCCGATAAAGAGAAGATCGCTTACTACAGCATCGACGGTACCGCAACATATGCCGAAACAGCGATTGAAGTAACATTCGCAGATGCAGTCAATGTAAAGGGATACGTCGGTATCGGTGCAGACGGAACAATTACCTTCAACGAAGACAAGAAACTCGAGTTTGAGGTAGAATCCGGAAGGTACGATGTCGTTATCCCCGCAACAACCGAAGGCACATACACAATCGCAGTCGATGTAACAGACGATGACGATCACGTTTACGCACTCAAAGTGACAGACGTGAAACTCGCAGCAGGCGACAACATCTACAACATGGCGGTTCTCGGCGGAGAGCTGAAAGAAGAAACAAAAGATGTTTCGGTCAAGCTCACACTGACAGACATGGAAGATGTTACCGACAAGCAGAGAGTCAAGATCAAATTCACTGCGGAAGTCGACTACGCAGATGCAGTCACATATCTCCTCAGCGGAGGTTCGGACTGGTTCGACGTAACATTCTACTCGGACGAAGCACGTACACAGCAGATTACATCCGTCAACGGAAAGACAACAGTCTACGGTGAGGGAATGATCAAGGTCGGCAGTGTCGCATCATGCTCCGAGGATCTTTCAGTCATCCTTTCCGATCTCAGCGGAGAAGAGGTCTGCACAGGCGTCTTCGAAGACGAGACAGGATGGAAGAAGACCACACCCGACAAGGAGACCACAAAGGTCGCACACGGAAAGGACAAGACCAACGAAGCCGAGTACATGTATTCGATTGATGTGGTCAACGACGACAACTACAGGAAATCGTTCAACATCAAGCTGCTCGACACATTCGATGCGGACAAGTACGTTGTCACCTACCTCTACGGCAACAAAGTTGTAGTTGCAACTGACAGCACAGGAGCGGCAATCGATACGGCAATGACCGTAGACGGTTACTCCACACTCACAGTGTACGTCAAGATTACACTGATCAACGGCGAATCCTCGGAGATTGCAGACAAGAAGATCAACACTCAGATTGTCTTCAGCGATGTCAGTGAAATCACCGCAGACGGTGACAACATCACGGTAGACGGTTCGAAAGTCACGGTGGTATCGAGTCACCTTGACTCGGTTGCATCCGTATCGCTTTCCGCTGAGGGAAGAGGTATCGTCAGCGAGAGGTCATCCATGCCCTCATACGTATGGGTACTCACAGCAGCCATTCTGGTGATGCTCATCCTCATCATTTGGCTCGGAATCAGAAGGGGGGTGTTCACACGCAGAAAGTAAGCGCATTCACAATGGTTGCGATGATCGTCGCTGTTGCGGCAGTCTGTTGCTGCTTCGTCGGAGAGGACTCCGACGCAGCGACAAACTCCGTCAGCATCAGTGCCGATTACGGAAAGGTCGGTACCGACATCACATTCAGTCTTGTCGGTGACGCCGCATACAGCTACGAAATCTACTGGATGGACGGCGAGACCGTAAAGGATAAGGAAACAGGTGTGCTTGACAGCACATTCACCGGTAAGGCGGAGATTACTCTCCCCAGCACCGAGGGCGATTACACCTATCACATCGACTACCTTCTCGACGACGAGAAGAAATGGAGCGATGAGGTTTCAATCAAAGCTGTCAAAGCCATCACACTGAAAGCCACCATCAAAAACAGCGGAGATGCAACTGTCAGTATGTACGTCCACTTCCTCGTGAAGAAGGACGGCGTCGCAACGAAAGTCGACGGAAGCGAACAGCTCGTCGATGTCGAAGCGGGTAAATCCAAGGATGTCACCTGCGAATACATCGTCAAAGATGTTTCCAACATCGAGTTCTGCATCACATCGAGCAGCGATTCGATTAAAGGAGCAGTTTCCGGTCTCGATTCGTGGAAGACAGTGTACAGTTCCGATAACGACTACACAGCCATCACGGTGTTCCTTGTGATCGTCGTGATCATCATGATCGCAGTCGGAATCTGGATCCTCCGCAAGCCTGTCGTCAACACAGGTAAGCCCAAAGCCAGGCGCTGATAAACTTTAACGGCAGGGGGTTTACCCCTGCCATAAATTTATTTTTAAGAAATTTTCATTCTTTGAGACGTTCCAACGAAGACATGATTTTGGCATTTGCCATATCGGAACGTGTGCGTTCGAGAACTCCTCTCGCAATATCCTGTTTTCTTCTGATAGGAACAATCGCATCCGGAATGTCAAAACCCATAACTTCGTTTCCGACTTCTTCCATCGATTCGAAGTAATACGTTGCTTTGTCCATATCTCCGTTCATAAGAGCAGTAAGAACAAGTCTTCTCAGTTCTCCGATAACATCCGCAAGTCCCATCATCCATGACTGAGGAGAAATCTTCAGTGTTGTGAACGAAGGAATATCCTTCTTTCTTACAATCGAAGAAAGAATCAGTGCTTCGGAATACTCCATGCAGGCATCTTCCACCGCTGCGGAATACAGGACGGACGGTTCGTCTTTGAGTTTGGCTGTCATGTCACGTATAAGTGCTTTCAGTTCACCCTGAATCGACATGAATTCTTCGTCCGTGTGAATGGCGTGAATCATATTCTTCGTCTTTCTGATGATTATACGTGACATCGCAAGCGCAGATTCACGTTTCGCCTCTATCGCCGACATCCTCTTGTTCACGGCATCGATGTTCTCGGACAGTTTCTTCATATTCCGTATATTTACGGACGGACTGATAAATATCGTCATTTACAGAGACGATAAAAAATCCTTTTCGAGAGCGTTGGAAAAGAGTCTGTCGTTTACACGGGGCCTGTATGCATCTTCTTCGGGAGAAATGAATTTCAGATCTTTGTATTCCACGTCCAACAGTGTGAGTGCGTCGGGTCTTGCGATACCGAATTGGATTTCCTCCAGATTATCCAACGCCCTGTGTACATCGTCCAATGTACGTTTTCCTCTCGCAACGGAATCAACCGCAGCGGAGATTTTTCTGATCATATTCCAAAGGAAATATCTCGAATCGAACGTGAGTTCGATGATTCCGTCATGTTCTTTCACACCGATGGAATCTATCGTTGTTACTGTGGGCTTATCTTCGTAGACTTTGCAGAATCTGATGAAATCATGCTCCCCGACGAACAATTCCGCACATTTCTCTGCAAGATCGATGTCCAATCCTTCCGCAGGCAGAATGTATCTGTATGACCTTTTATCTGCAAAACGGGGATTGAAATCTTCACTGACATAGGCAATTTCACGGTAGTAGATATCTTCGGAAACAGAATTCAGTGCTCTCAGAAGAATGATTCCGTCTTCGAATTCCGTGTTTACCGCGATTACGTTACCTAATGCATTCACACCCGCATCCGTTCTGCTTGAAGGTTTGATATCAAACCAATCCGCATCCTTCCCGGGATGGACGGTCATAAGGTCGTCTAAAATATCTCCTACAACCGTCCTCAGACCGGGTTGGTACTGCGAACCGCAGAATCCTCCGCCCATATAGGCGATTCTTATCGCAACTCTTCTCATGAACGGAGTTGTTTCATGTGGTCCACTCTTCTCTGGACCAATGCTTTCGTTCCGATGTCGTGGCGTACGAAGATGTGGTCGCATTTCACGAATTTCAATGCGTTTTCACAGTTTCTTTCCGCTTCTTCCATCGTCGGGGCCAATCCTACGACTCCTATGGATCTTGAAGTACCGGTGAGGAGTTTTCCGTCTTTCTGGTCGACGTTTGCGAAGTAGACTTTCGCACCGCATCTTTCGATACCGTCGACATCTACGGTAATCTCTTTTCCTGATACGGATTTCACACCGTATCCTTCGGGAACGACATATTTGCAGACTGTTGCCATGTCGTAGAATTCCACATTCTCGGTAAGAGTTCCGGTTGCCATTCTGTAGCAGATGTCAACGAAATCGCTCTTCAGAAGTGTAAGAACGTTCATCGCTTCGGGGTCTCCGAATCTTGCGTTGATTTCGATAATCTTCGGACCGTCCGCCGTAAGCATGAACTGACCGTACATCGGACCGCGGTAGGGGCAGCCTTCTTCGGCCATTGCGTCGACAATATCCTGAACAATCTTCAGTGCTTCTTCTCTTTCGGACTGTGTGATAAACGGTAAAAGATGGTTGGAATCTGTGTAGGAACCCATACCTCCGGTGTTCGGACCCACATCTCCCTCGTATGCTCTCTTGTGGTCCTGTACCAACGGCATAGGTTTGATGTTCTTTCCGTCGCAGAAAACCATCTGTGTGAATTCTTCTCCTACGGCTTTTTCCTCAATGATTACACCGGCTCCGCCGATGTTCATGTCGAAAATCTCGTTGATATAATCCATTATGTCTTCGAAGGAATGGAGGTGCTCTCCCTGTACCTTCACACCCTTTCCGCCTGTAAGTCCGACGGGTTTTACGACAATCTCGTGATCGATGCTTCTGATGTATTTCCCGGCATCTTCTGCGTTGTCGAATGATGCATATGCAAGATTTCCTTTAATCCCGTGTTTCCCGACGAGGTTCCTCATGAAGGATTTCGATGTTTCAATCCTTGCCGCAGCTGCGGTAGGGGATGCACACAATACACCTTCTTTCTCAAGAGCATCCACGATTCCCGCTTCCAGAGGAGCCTCGGGACCGACGAATGCGAGTTTTACGCCGTTTTCTTTTGCGAATGCACAGACCTTTGCGATATCTTTCTCATCGCAGAGAAGATATTTCTTCGATCTTGCGATGATTCCGGGGTTGGCGTTTTTCATCACTGCGTAAATTTCCGCACCCGATCTGTATAACGCTTCGACTGCAGCGTGCTCACGTCCTCCGCCGCCGATTGTGAGAATCTTCATGATATTCACAGCTCCATGGCTTTGAGGATTTCATCCAAACCTATGTCTTTCTTCACGCTTGCTTTGAACATATGCTTGTTTCCGCCTGTGAGTTTCTCGTAATCCGCGACAATCACATCGGGATTTACGTCCACTGCATCCGCGATATCGATTTTGTTGAGAATTGCGATATCGGAATGAATGAAAATATCGGGGTGTTTTCTCACCATATCGTCACCCTCGGTTGTGGAGATGACAACGATCCTGTAATCAGTTCCCAGCGGGAAATCCGCAGGACATACAAGGTTACCGACAT
Organism: Anaerovoracaceae bacterium; assembly: GCA_963625795.1. Taxonomy (GTDB): domain Archaea; phylum Thermoplasmatota; class Thermoplasmata; order Methanomassiliicoccales; family Methanomethylophilaceae; genus Methanarcanum. Next base: position 1,076 of record CAVFUJ010000003.1, on the reverse strand, counting down.
TCTCTATGAACAGCACATCGATCTCATCGAGATTCATTGTGTGCAGTCTCTTGTGAATCATATTCGCCGTAAGATGACAGTCTTTTCCCGTGTTGCAGTTCACGGTCTTGATTCCGGAGACTTCCATTCTCGTGAAATCGTCCGCACCCGTCACATCTCCTGCGATTGCACCGACTCTGAGTCCTTTCGCCCTGAGCTTTTCCGCCAGTTTGATTATCATCGCCGTCTTCCCGGCACCGATGGACCCCATGAAGTCCACCGACAGTATATCATGTTCCTTAAGCAGATGGTAGTTCTCGTGAGCTATCCTGCTGTTCTCTTTGAGGACATCGAATTCCATTCCGACGTCGGTGATCATATGCATGTTTTTCCGAATGGCGAGGGCGGTTATAATATGAACGTTTGATTTCAATTAGGATAAAGAATAAGGATTCCATCCGAAAAACAGCGGGCCGGATCATTTAATCACTCGGCCCGCCGTTTTTCAGACAGAGGTTGTAATTTGTTTATCGGCTACATCACAAAATTCAGTTGTTTCCGTCAATTAATTTGTTCAGATCATCAAGAGTATTGATTTTTTCTTCACCTACGGTTATTTCGGTGACCGTGGCCGTAAATTCTATAGTATTCGTTCCGTTATCATACAAATAACTCATTTTTACGGGGATCACGTCTTTGTAGTAATAGCTCGTGTTAGTCGCCCCAGCCTTTGTAGCTGTATATACGGCGGTGTCCAGGACTCCCCATATGGTTGAAACTTTGGAAGTTCCGCTCTTTGTTCCGCGGCTGTCCGAATTGCTCTGAAGTTCCCATGATGTAGTAGTTTCATCAGTGATTGTGGTGGTGCCTAATTTCACCTCAATATGATTTTTAACTTCGTTTGCCGTTCCCGTGGCATCGATAATTTCCACATCGATATTTCCGCCTAAAGTATAAGTGCTGGAATCTGCGGTAACGAGTGTGCCGTCCACATCAAACGAGACTTTGTAAACCTTGGATTCAGCAGACTTACTATCTTTCATGAAGTCGGTGCTGTTCATCATGTAGATGTACAGATTATCTCCGTCCTCAACCAC
>CAVFUJ010000002.1:0-59457 GCA_963625795.1 Anaerovoracaceae bacterium | reverse complement strand
GCCTCCATCAGTCTTTCGGGCGCCAACTCACGGTCGCCGATCATTCTCACGCGGATCTTGTTTTTATGAACGCGTTCGTCGTCGGCGAGTTCGTACATCGTGTCGATTAACAGCTGAATAAGATAATCCACTTCGGAATCTTCCCTGGAGAAGTTCTCTGTTGAGAGTGCATATATCGTGAGCACACGTATATTCAGCCTAAGGCACCAGTTCAGTACCTCTTCCACTTTGTCCTTTCCGAGTCTGTGACCTTCGTTGGTGTCGTCGGTTTTGAGAACTTCTTTGGCGTACCTGCGGTTCCCGTCCATAATGATGGCCACATGCCTGGGCATCTGCCCGTTTATGACCTCCTTTTCAAGCTTGGTCTCATAGAGGTCGTATGTGGTTTCGGAGACGAGATCGGTCAATCCCATTATTCGAAATCCTCCGGGACTCCGGCCGATTTTACGCCGAGATCGAAACAGCCTATGGCTGCGACGGCACCGATCACGCCTTTCTTCCCTGTAATGTAGTGAATCTCAACGTCGTTCTCTTCTGCAATCTTAATTGCTTCTTCGGGAGTGTACAGTATCGATTTTGCGTTCCAGCTCCAGTCTACGAGTGCCTGGGGCTGTTTCAGACCTTTGAAAACGGTCATGACGGTATCGTCGGAATACGATTCCCTGGCGATGAATTCTTTACAGTATTCGACGAGTTCATCGACTTTGGAAGGAAGCACCGCGAAAGATACGGCTGTGGAACAGCAGTTTGTTGTCTTGTTCGGTGCTTTCGGGTTGAGCTGAATGATCTTGTGCTCAAGGAACTTACCGTGGGGACATGACATTCCCATCTTCAGGGATGCAACCCACGATGCTCCTTTCTGAGGAGTATCCGTATCATCCACTCCGATGATAACTCTCACCATTTTGGGTGTGACAATCTCGGTAGACGCAATGAACGCACCGCCCATTTTGAAATCGTCGGGATAGATTGTTCTGATTACACCGTCAGCCTGGGGAAGACATGCGCCCACACCGACTCCGGCTCCGGCGATTCCTCTCCACACTGTGTGAACTTCGTCTCCTTTGACTTCAAGGGATTCGATTCCCTGTCCGCCGATATCCGCGGATGCGGGTCCGAACTTCAGTTCTTTTTTGCCTACAACGGTATCCATGATGACTGTGTGTCCGTCGAGAACGATATCGGTGATGATTCCTCCGGTACGCTTCCTGTTGACAACATCCCACTCAACAGGACCTCTTGCGGAACAGGTTTCAATGACTTTCGCGACGTTGTTTTTCTCGTCGACGATTGTGTAGAGTCCTTTACAGAACATGGGTCCGAACTTTGCGCGGACCTCTTCGGGCGTGAGCGTGTTGGGCATTCACTCAAGCTCCTCTTCGTAAATGATTCTCAGGCAGTCTGCGGGCACATGTTTGCAGAGGAAGACGGTTTTCGCCGCTCTTCCGATGTCGTAACCTTCGTCGAAGCATGCGTTCGTGTCGATTGCGAGAATCACGGGGTTCTCGGTACGTACGGAACCTGCGGCGAATGCATCGTCGTATGTCAGGGACAGGTGTACCATGGACCTGTCCGAAGGCATAAGTCCCGCTTCGAGAATAATATCCGCTTCATCCTCGGTTGTGGGGTAATAAAGCGTATCGGGAATGTTATCCGTATCCAGTTTAAGATCGAGTTTTACGGTGTGACCGTATGTCGCTCTCACTTCGTCTCCGGATATCTGGTATCTGCCCTTCGGATCCGTGTCCGCAAGAGCGATTATATGATGCGGTCTGAGCCAGTGCATACGCGGGTTGTTCTCTTTCACCTTGGAGACGATGTCTTTGATTCTTACGAATCCCTGATCGTCCATCCTGAGGTCGAACCTTCCGTGTCTGAGTATGCCGGCCATGGTCCTTCCGAGTTTCTCCAACTCGTAATCGTTCATGATGAATTTTCCTTCTTCACCGCAAACAGGGCAATATTCGTCACGGAAATAACCGTGTTCTTCACATTCTCTCATCATATTATCACTTCTGAGCCTGAATCGAAAGTTCTGCAGCCTTGACTACGTTGTCCATCAGGGTGCATATGGTCATAGGTCCCACACCTCCGGGTACCGGAGTAATGGCGGATACGATGTCTTTTACGTCATCGAAATCCACATCCCCGACGAGTCTTGTACCCTTGGGAGACGACGGATCTTCTATCCTGTTGATGCCTACGTCTATGACTACGGCACCCTCCTTGACCATGTCCTTTTTTACGTAAAGCGGTTTGCCGATACTCACAATCAGGACATCCGCCTGACGTGTCATCTTTTCGAGATCGCGGGATTTGGAGTGTACGACGGTTACTGTCGCATCTCCTCCGAGACCTCTCTGCATCATAAGTGCAGCCATAGGTTTCCCGACAATGTTGCTCCTTCCGACAACGACAATGTGCTTTCCCTCCGTTTCTATTCCGGAACGGATGAGCATCTGCTGTACGCCTCCGGGCGTCGCAGGCAGGAAGATGTGATCTCCTACGAGCATTCTTCCCACATTTTCGGGGTGGAAACAGTCGATATCCTTCTTCGGATCGATTGCGTTGATAATTCTGTCCGTATCGATATGATCGGGCAGAGGCAGCTGTATAAGGTATCCGTGAATCATCGGATCCGCGTTCAGCTGCTTTATCTTGGAGATTAAGTGTTCTTCGGTGATGTTGTCCGAGAGGTAGATCATTTCCGATCTTATTCCCAATTCGGCGCATTTCTTCTCTTTGGCTTTGACATAAACCTGCGATGCGGGATCGCTTCCCACCATCACCGCGGCCAATCCGGGAACAACGCCGTGTTCTTTCAGTTTCGCGATTCTTTCCTTGATTTCGCCGTAAATATCGGCGGAAATATCCGCACCTTTGATGAGAGAACATGTCACCTAGATAGCCTCCTTACCACTGAATATACCTGCAATATATAACCTAGTCGCACGCGTAAAATACGTATTTTACGTATGTTAGATACCGAAACCTAGGAAAACAAATAGGAAACGATACAGCATGATTATACAGATGTCAAACAACCCACAGACACTTCACGGAAAGAACAATGACGGCCTGTATTCCGCCATTATGAAAAGACACGTGTTGATTACGAAGACAGCATTTTCCGTTTCAATAAGTTCAATTTGCTTCTTCAGTAATTCGGAACCTGTCATTTCCAAAAAGCAGTCCTTTGACATCAATCCGCCAGCACCGTTGATGATATGATTTTCCTTACAAAGGTGCATTTTGATGAGATATGTGAACATCTCTCTGGTGTATCTGTTAAGCTGTTTCAATTCATTGCAACATTCCGAGTTCACCAATTCTTTGTATCTGCCCTGAATCAATACAGGAATGCCTACCTTCCTGTCCATGAAACCGTCATCGTCAAGCGATTTCAGATGACGGAATGATTCCATCATCGGATAATTAAGATACAACCGTCCGTTATCAGCGGGATCATTGAAGAAATCCATCATCTCAGACAAACGTGCCAGATCGGTTTTTGTATCCTGAGGATCCAAGTCAAAAACAAGGTAAACATACTCGAATTTTTTAGAGAGAATTTTCCTCTTGGCTTCATCGGTTTCCTCCGATTTCAGCAGACGCACAATGTCCAGATCCTCATCTAACACATCTCCGTCACCGTAAAGAAGATTCATCAGCACATGCACGTTCGTGTTGTAGATGTACTCATCATACCCGTTATCCGGTTCGAATCTATTCCACATCCTCCTGAGAAAGTCATGTTCTGTCTTCCCCTCAATGATGTACAGTACATTATGTTCAGTCATTGAACGCTCCGTTGCGAAGCATCTTCTCTATGTTGTGGCCTTCACGCAGTTCCCTTGTCGTACTGTCGGCAAATGATGTTATCGTTCCACGGTCTATTGTCAGACAGCAATCCGGGCGCATGAGATCATTACCGACAAGATTCGTATTGTGAGTAGTGAATATTGTCTGCGCTTTCACATCCTCGATTGTACGTTCCATTATCGTTCCGGACAGTTCAAAATGATAGTAAGCATCGAATTCATCTATGAAGAGGAAAGACACATCTCCGAAGCTTCTGCTCCAGAAATAATACAGTTCCAGTGCCTTCGTTCCGCTCGAAGCTATCGGTTGGAAATAGAGGCTCTTGCCCGGGAATTTCTGAACGAGAGATCTCACCGACGGACCTGTGAACACATCCAAACTGATACCGAGCCCCGTTGTCTCATTGAGGAATTTTTCAAAATCCCTTACCAATCCCTTTTCTATGATGTACTGCTCGATATCCGACGGACTCTTGAACAAACCGATGAATGTATTTCCGTCCTGACATGATCTGTAATACAGCATCCTGTTTGCGAAATCCATCACAAAACGTACAGGAGATTCCTTTCCCTGTACGGTGTTATTTGCGATTATCCTCAGCGCAGGCAGAGAACCGTCGAGAAGATCCGTATTCAGACTTTCCGCACCGATCATATCGAGGTGGTTGACATTTCTGCCTTTTGATTTGTAATCGAAATCAAAAACAACCTCATCATTCACGGAAAACGATTCGCAGGTCATCTTCAGAGGTGCCGTCTTGCCGTATTTGTACCTGATTACATCACTGCCGTCGAGGAATTCGTATGTGAATGATGCTTCATCCTTCCCGCTGTTTCCGTTGATGAAACTGCCGACATCCTTCTGAAGAGGGTGGGATGTATTGTCGGTCAGTGTATACACGATATCAAAGAGTGCATACGCAAAATTCGTCTTTCCGGATCCGTTCTTACCGACCATGAGTATCTTGCTGAGCAGACCGCTGTCTGTACAGCGTGTGTTGAACTTGTAGTCATGGACTTTTGTGAAATCGAGAGTCAGTTCCTTCTCGAAGTTCTTGTAGTTGGCAACGGAGAATTTTCTCAGCATGAACCGTCGTGAGTTATACGGTCATTCTCAGTATTTATTTTTATCACATCGCCCGTAATTTTTTTACGGCAACATTTCCCAGACTGAAGAAGAACTATGTATATACTGCCTGTGCGATGATTTTCTCAATAACCGATCGGAAGCGAATTGCGAATGTGGATGCTCTTGGCTTTGGGTTCGGCATTGTTCGCCGGCCTCACGTCGATTCTCGCGAAATGCGGGATAAAAAGTACGGATTCTACTGTAGCCACCGCAATACGCACGGCGGTCGTTCTTCCGCTGTCGTTCCTGATGGTTCTGATAGTCGGTTCGTTGGGTGAAATCGGCGGACTGAGTACGGAAACATGGGTTTTCCTGATACTCTCCGGTATCGCAACTGGTGCATCCTGGCTCTGTTATTTCCGTGCATTGCAGATAGGCGATGTAAACAAGGTCGTACCTATCGATAAATCAAGTACCGCTCTGACGATAATCTTAGCCTTCCTGATACTGCAGGAACCGGTTACCTGGCTCAAAGGAATCTGCGTCGTTCTTATCGCTGTCGGAACGCTGATGATGATCGAAAAGAAAGACAGTACGAATGAAGGAAAAGGCCATTCCTGGTTACTGTTCGCATGTCTTTCCGCCGTGTTTGCGGCACTCACCGCAATTTTGGGAAAAATCGGAATCGAGGGCGTGGAATCCAACCTCGGAACGATGATCCGTACGTTCGTAGTACTTCTGATGTCGTGGATGATGGTATTCGTCACAGGCAAAAAGGAAAAAGTACACGGAATCCCGAAGAAAGAATTGGCATTCATCTGCCTCTCCGGAATCGCAACGGGTGCATCGTGGTTATGCTACTTCGGAGCACTGAGCGACGGACCGGCAAGTATCGTCGTTCCGATAGACAAACTCAGCATCCTTGTGACGATAATCTTCTCCTACTTCGTATTCGGAGAGAAGCTTACGCACAAAGCGCTGTTCGGATTGGTGCTGATAGTTGCCGGTACGTTACTGATGATTCTCTGAATCACCTGAATTTTCTGCAGGCTTCGGACATACTCATGGGAACGAAACCGTCGTCAATCAGAGTTTCCAGGATCCATGTGACATCTGAAATCTGCTCGTCGATCTCATCGTCCGAGAGTATCTTCTTTTGTGTTTCGCATACGTGCCAGCTGTGGGTTGACAGTACAAATACACCGTCTTCGACAGATTCCGCCATGCGGACGTAATCCTCTTTCTTCCTCTGACCTTCATGCATCGGCCACAGATAGGATGTGATGGATTTGCCCGAAGCATCGGTGCATTTGGCAACGGGAATCTCCGTGAGTCCGTTATCCAATTTGTACGGCCTTACGGCACCGTCTGCGTAGACATAGTACGACGAATCGTACTCCACACCGTATTCCGGAAGGAATTCGAGAAGTAGTTCATTAGGCAGCATGTACGGGGAACGGAATCCTTTGGGACTTGTTCCCGTGCAGTCGCGTATGACTGAGATAGAATCCTCGATGATTTTCCTCATCTCTCCGTAATCCAATGCGACTCCGGTCTTCTCACCTGTCATATCTTCGTGGTTGAAACCGTGCATTGCGAACTCGTATCCTTCGAGACTTTCGTATGCGCATGTTTCTTTCAGTGCCGTTGCTTCCGCGAAGAATGTTGCTTCGATTTCGAGATCGTCGAGCATCATTCCGATTGATTCCGCTCCCCTGCCCGAAGATTCGAATCTCGGAAGAGTGCCGCCTCCTCTGTCGACGGAACCGGCTTCGCTCTTTCCCATCAGCGGAATGTTGGCATCCCTGTCGAGATCTACCGTAAAACACAGTGCTTTCATTTTATCCCGCCCTCTCTATAAGCATACCTTCGATGTCGACAGGCTGAAGTTTTATGCACATATCTTTTGCACGCTGGCACTTGGATTCCACGTCTGCGTAGATTTCCATGATCTTATCGCCTTTCTCGACTCTCTGACCTTTCTTTTTGAGAATAAGTAAACCTGCGCCTTTGTCTCCGGGTGCGCCTGCAGTCCTTGCAATCTGTACCAAATCTTTGTTCTTTATCGAGTGGACATAACCGCTTGTTGTGCTCAGGACGTCCAATTTGAATTTACCCAGTTTGAGATCATCCGATTTCAATTCCGGATTTCCGCCCTGTGCGGCGACAATCTGCCTGAACTTCTTCAGAGCTGCGCCTGATGACAGTATCTTATGTGCTTCTTCCGAACCGTTCGGTATTCCGCCCATTTCAAGAATAATTCCCGCAAGATCGCATGCCTTTTCCACAACGCTTGACGGGTGTTCCGAGCCTTCGAGGATGCGGATACATTCCCTTGCTTCGAGTATCGGACCTATTGCGCTTCCCACGGGTTGGTCTCCGTAGGTTACGGCACATTCTACGTGAATGCCGAGCTTGTTACCCAATTCCATGAAATCGCGGACGTATGCCCTTGCGGCTTCGATTGTGGGAACTTTTGTTCCCGGACCTGTGGGAATATCGACAAGAAGATGTGTTGCACCGATGGCGAGTTTCTTACTCATAATCGATGCCAACATCTGTGCGCGGGGGTTGATTCCGAGAGGATTCTCGACACTGATGACCATATCGTCCACAGGTGCCAGATTCATAGAACCTCCCCATGCGAGAACTCCTCCCACTTCTTCCGAAATTTTCTTCAGTCTGTCCGCGTCAAGTTCCACGTCGCAGAATGTTTCCACGAAATCGGATGTTCCGCATGCGCTGCTTATGGCACGTGACGATGTCTTCGGAAGCATCAGTCCGGCTGCGGCTACGATTGAAACAACAATCGGCGTAACCTTGTTCCCGGGAACACCCCCGACACTGTGGAAATCGAATACAGGCGTACGGTCGAAGTGAATACGCTCTCCTGTATCGACCATAGCATTGGTGAAATCCGCGATTTCATCGATATCCATACCGTTGATGTAGAGTGCGGTCAGCCATGCGGATACTTCGATCTTGGAAAGTTTGTTTTCAAGAATGTCTACGACGATTGCATTGATCTCATCTTTGGTCAGTTTCTGACCGTCCATCTTCTTGCGGATACCTTTCACGGATTCGGGTTTGGGAGAATATGTGACAGTAAATTCATCTCCGTCGGATGCACCGAGTTTTTCCATGACCTTCTCGGGTATGAGGATGTATCCTCTTTCGACCACAGTATCGGATTTGTTGGCGATGATTACGTACTGTGCTTTGCCTGTGGATATCAGCACACGTTCTCCTTCTTTCACTCCTATCTCGATACAGTCGCGGTCGTTGATGACCGCTCTCGGTTCCACTGTGTCGACATCGAATGTCTTTGCGATGAGCTTCACTGTCCCCACTTCTCCAATGCGATACGTAATTCTTCGTGATTCTTTGCGTATTCCGCGGCGGGTATGCGTGCGAATGCGGCATCCACTGCCTGGGACATAGCCATTGCGCCCTTTCTTACGCCTCCGGGGTGTCCTGCGACACCTCCTCCGGCCTGAATCTGTACGTCGAATCCGGATTCGCTGACAATCTTTTCCACTATTCCGGGATAGACTCCTCCGGAACAGACGGGCATGACTGTCCTGTACGGAATTGTGATATCATCCAGGCAGGCATCGAGGTTGTTTCTGTCTTTGGCGTTGCCTGACATCTTACCTACACCCAACGTACCTATGTGCAGTGCATCTCCTCCGCACATACGGACAAGTTTTGTTATCGGGAGCATGGAAATTCCGTGGAGAGGATCTCTTGTCATAGCTCCGTGCATTGTTCTGTGAACGTGAATCGGAATCTTGATCGAGGGGTCTTCCGCCAACGCCTGTACTGCGGCGAATCCGCATGTGATTACGTCGACCATAAGTTCTCTCGCACCCCAGCTCTGAACTTTCTCCGCGAGTTCGATGATTTTGTGACCTGACGTACTGACATTGATTGCGTGCATCATTTTATGTCCTTCAGACTCCAAACGGTCCAATGCTTCCGCGACGGCTACGGTACGGTCTTCGATGGGACAGAACTTCTGATCCACAAGAGTTTCATCATCCTTGCTGTTGGTAAGTCCCCCCTTACCTGCCTCATACACATAATCCGCGAAATCTTTCGGTGAAAGTCCTATCTTGGGTTTCACAATTGTTCCGACCAACGGTTTCTCCGGACGGTCTAACGCTTTTCTTATTCCGTTTACACCGAACTTCGGACCTTTGAATTCTCTCAGAATGCATTTGGGGAAAAAAACATCTTCAAGTCTCACTTTTCCTATGGATTCGAGACCGAAGAGATTTCCCGCGATAACACTGAGAATCTGAGGTACAGCGCCCGTTTCGATACTGAAATCTTCGACAGGATATCCTATGCGGATACTGTCTTTGTTTATCTTGTTGATACGCGCACCGTATTTCTCGAAAATATCGTCCTTCAGTGTGGAGATTCCCGTCCAGGTTCCCGTAGATTGTTCTGCGGCTATGGATTCCGCGGCCTTCTCCATAGGGAGATCGGTGGTTACACGGTAGTCGCAGATTACGAATGAATCCGGATCTATATCCTCTCCGAGATGCATGTATGAGTATGTCTTCATAGATCATTCCTCTTCGAACAGTTCGGTAATTGTTTCTTTTGCGGATGACGGGGAAATCATTCCCAGTTCCGTGATGTAATATGTAATTAAATTTCCGGGTGTGCGGTCGAACACGGGGTTGTAGATTTTCACGCCTTCCGGAATCTCTCCGGGTCTTGCGATTTCGTCCGTGTTACGTACCTCTATCCTTACGTTGTCACCTTTCAGTGTAAGAGGTGAGAATTTGTATGTTTCCGCACAGGCGTAGAACGGAATACCTTTCTCATGGGCTGCAAGTGCCAGCTGAGACGTTCCGACTTTGTTTATGAGCGTTCCCTGTGCCGTTACGGTATCGGCACCTACGAACACTTTGTCGACACCTTCCATAACAAGACGTGCGGCACTGTCCACGATTAATGTTACATCGATCCCTGCATCGTAGAGTTCTCTCACTGTGATTAAACCCTGTCTCCACGGTCTCGTTTCGGTGGCGAAGACTTTGATGTTCTTTCCCTGATCGTGTGCTTCTTTGAGTACCGCAACAGCCGCACTGCTGTTGCAGTGTGTCATGATTACGTCTCCGTCGCGTATTATCGAAGAACCCAATTCCGCTATTGATTTCACGGCATCGCAGGAATTTTCCATGAATTCCTCGGCGTGTCCTTTGATTATCGAAATCATTTCCTCGACATCTTCGCCTTTCTCGACACCTTTGACGGATGCCATCACGCCGTTGTAGAGCGATACGGCGGTAGGTCTTGATGCAATGAGCTTCTTCTTTGCTTCTTCCAAATCTTCTAGGAAATGTTTCCTGTCCGTACCTTCATAAGTGTCGGCGAAGTCGTAGAGTGCGGATGCACATGCTCTTGCAATCCTTCCTGCGCCGCGTATCCTCATGTCCTTGATGGCTTTTGCTGTTCCGTCGACGTCCATGCGAGGTCATCGGCGTGTGAAATATAAAACATCAACCGGACTAGTTCGCATTAACGGATTGGTCTATGAGAACTTCGTGAACTATCCTTCTGGCCTCGTCCATGCCGCACAGGATGTATGTGGCACCGATCAATGCTTCGAATGAATCCGCACGCATGTTCTCTTCGATCAGATTCCTGCTTCCGTTACGATGGCCGTGGCTTACGAGCATTGCCGAATCTATATCCAGCCCGTAGGAAAGAACCCTGTCTGAAATATTCTTATTTCTGACGATTTCCTGCTTGAAATCGGTCATTTTTCCTTCTCTCAGTTCGGAATTGAGATAAACGTACTCACACGCGATGAATTCGAGAACGGCATCTCCGAGAAATTCCAGACGTTCGTAGGATTCCGGTGCCTTCAGTCCCGGAATATTGACCGCTTCGCCCCTGCAGTAACTGTCATGAGTCAGCGCTTCGCAGTAAAGATCCAGATCCTTATCTTCGAGGGATGTTCTGCGGAACGGGGCCCTTGCGATGAATTCTCTTACTTTCTTTCTGTGCGCAGCAACCTCATCCGCGGCCATGTGCTTACTCCGTAGGGGGTATTCGGACATGTTTATATCATAATTTACCATACCAACGGCTATGGCGGGTAAAAAGGTCAAACTCAGAGGCATAAAACACACACCGAAGAGGCTCGAAAGCGATATACTTGAGAGATCCAAGGCACTCTGGGAGGATCCTTCGCTTATCAGACCGAAATGTGCGGGAAAATGTTTCCTCTGTCCGTTTGACAAGACATTCTCATCCATAGGGAAACTCGGTAAAATCAGAGAAGATCCCGAAGCACTGATTAAGATGGCCTCCAAAGGAGGCGATGACATGTTCAAAGCATACTGCGCAACGATTTCGCTGTATGCCGCAGGCTCGGTACCCTATCTCGCCACCGCAAAACTCGCCGGAGAAGAAGTATCGTATGCACAGAGGGGAGCGGTCGGTAACGACAAGCTCATCGGTATGCAGTATTACAACGACCCGAAAATCAGATTGCTGCTTTTCAACGGTATCGCCAAGAAGAAAGGTGTGCACATCTACTCATTCGGAGACGAAATCGTATGTTCCAAGAAACCGAACATGCCCGTCGATTACATTTACGACACATTCTGGGACACTCCCTATGAATTTGAGAACGATGAGATTTCGTGCGGACACCACTCCGACGGAATTTTAGTTATAAGGGTAAAATCCGCAGAAACGGAAATCCGTATCTGCAAAGACTGTGCCAAAGATGTTTCCACTCTGCAGTTCCTCATCTCGAGATTTGTCGGCGGAGATCCGCTTGATGATATCGAGGTGTTCGTCGAACACAGCTACCACAGCGAAGGTTCCGAAGGAAGGACACGGGTTACGGGAGACAATCTGAAGAAATATTCCGCAGGACTGCTGACGGATGTCAACATTCTGAACATCATTCTGAAAGGCGAAATCGGTTCCCTGAAGAGTTCGGATTCCGCTACGTACATCATAGGAACGAAGAACTACGGTTCCGATTTGGATGCGTTCATGAACGATCTTACGGGATCGGAAGCGGAACTGCTGGCACTCAGATCGTATCTTTCGAAAAATACTTCTGCGTCGGTAATTGCCAAGAACAACAAGGCATCCGATGCCCTGCTTTCCGTATGGGGTAACGCACGCGAAGTAATCGCATCGTTCACAAACGAAGAGATTGCCGATTCGTTCGGAGATTTGTCGAGAATGAATCCCGCAGGTACCGTCAAAGAAGCCTATCAGAAGTTCATCTCACTTGATGTTGTGAACAAACTTCCTGTGTTCAAGAGGCCGGGAGAAGTCACAAAACATGCCGATGCGTACGCAAAGGCATACAAAGTCGGCGGCGGAGAAATGCTCGCCGAATGTCTTGCAGATGTTATTCCCAAAGACAGAAAAACACGTGCGATGGCGAAAGCATTCTGCGATATTGCATCGATCGATGTCATCAAGTGCACCAAAGAAGAGGAAGATTTCACAAAGTTCCTTTATCCCTTCGTCGAACAGCTCGTCAAAGCCGAGGGCGAAGATTACAGAGACAAGATGAACACGCTTCTCACGGCACTCGGATGCGGAGAATCGGTCTAAAACACTCTGATGTCCGCAACATAATGCGACACAGAAGGTGCGAAGGATTTCACTTCGCGGATGTTCTCTGCTGAATATCCGTTCGGACACATCTTATCGAAGATTTCTCTGATTTTGTCTTCGTATTCGTGAACGTAGAACGTATCGTGATAGTGGATAATTCCTCCGGGTTTCAGCATCTCCAACGCTTTGGGTATAAATTCCGATGTTCTCTGAACATATCCCATGAGAATACGGTCGGCGAAATGTGTTCCGATGTTAAGATCGCGGTTATCCGAAAGGATAGGTTCGACAATATCTCCGACTTCGTTGAGTTTTATGTTCTTCACCAAAAATCCGTACGAATCGGGATTTTTCTCACAGGCGTACAGTTTCTTCGGGTGTGCGAATTTAGCCAACGGCAGTGTGAAATACCCTATTCCCGCAAACATATCCAATACGGTTTCTCCCGTACAGTCCAAACCTTCCATACGTTCCCTTTCGTCGATGTTTCCCGACGCAAACATCACTTTCGTGACGTCCATATCGTAAAGGATACCGTTTTCGAGCCTGATATCCTCGGTTTTTGTTCCGTAAATCGGCTCTGTGGTAGGTACTCTGAACTCTCCCGTCACCCCGTGGCGGTCCGCACAGACGGATTCCATTCCGAGTTCTTCGGCGTAAACTTTCCCTATGCGTTCTCTGTAAGGTTCTGCGGAATCTCTGAGTGTGATGATTGCAATCTTTCCGACATATTCCCATTTCATGGGAAGTTCTCTCAGAACATCTTCGGGAAGATCGGATAATGCCTCTTTTATACGGTCCTGAGGAGGAATTCTGTCTCTTGAATGTGCTTCGCCTTCGGTTATTTCGTAACCCATAGCAACCAGCACATGTTCCTTTCCTTCCTGAATCGGAACAAGACGGCATCCGTCGCCTTTGGAAATCTTGGCGTTGCGGTTGATGAGTTCCCTTTTCATCAGCATCGGTATGGTTTCGGATGCTTCGTCTGTGGGAATCTTTGCCAATATCATCTGAACAGCACCTTCAGGCCTATGGGTACGGCGTACCTCATGAACGTGGGATTCACCAATGCATATTTGGCAATACTGCTCGTATTGTCTATGTCAATCTCTCCCATATGACGGATTAACTTCTCGTTATCGAATGCTCTGTACATTCCGCCGAAGTCGTCATCGTTCATTTTTATGAACATTTTTCTCATGCGGTAACCGTTCTTCATCTCTTTACCTATGGCGGATTTCCATCTCTTTTCGTAACGTGACAGCACTTTACCTGAAAAATCATTCTTTCCGAATGCTTCTTCGGCAGTTTCTCTGAGACAGGGAACCGCTTTGACAATCGGATACAGTCCTCCGCCCGAGATCGGCTTAATCTGTCCCGCCGCATCGCCGATGAGCATAAGATTGTCCGAATATGTTATCCTACGGCCGCCCAGCGGAATCTTTCCGCTGTATTTTTTCAGTACGGGTTTATCGGAAAGACCCAGTCTGTTGATTAACGGTGCAATATAATCAGAGGGAAGTCCCGCATCCCATGATGTGCACAATCCCACACGTGTGAAATCACCGCAGGGAATCGACCATGCAAAGAAACCCGGAGCGACTTTCGTTCCGAAGATTACATCGATTTTATTCTGTTCTTCGGATTTGTGTTTAATATCGAATTCCAACCCCCTCACATATTCCCTCGGGCCGTTGTTTCCCAACGACAATGCGACCTTTGAAGAATGTCCGTCGGCTCCTATGAGTAGTTTTGTCTCAAGAGTGCCGTCGGTTGTTTCGACATACGCAATACCGTCTTTCACGGAATGTGACAGATACTTCACGGAACGGCGTATCTCCGCTCCGGAGTCTGCTGCCTTTTCCGACAGTTTCCTGTCCAATTCCGTTCTGTTAAGAACTGTCATTCTGGGTCTGTCGGAAGGAATCCTTATTTCCCTTCCGTCGGGAAAAATAATGTTAAATGTGTCTGCGGTGCCGTATCTTTCGAAACCGACACCCAAAGAATCTGCGGTTCCGACGGATATGAGGCCGGCACACTGTGCCGGCACTCCTATCTCATCGTGTTCTTCGATTATCAGCACATTACGGCCTTTCGCTATCGAAGCGGCAGCCGTTGTGCCGGCAGGTCCGGCGCCGACTATGACGGCGTCGTACATGCGATCACTGTTTCTTCGATTTCTCGTAGTCGGCGATGAATTTCTGGATTCCCTCGTCCGTCTTGGGGTGGGAAACCATCTTCTTCAGCACGTCATACGGAATTGTGGCGATGTCGCATCCTGCGAGGGCAACATCCAACACGTGGACGGGGTGCCTGATGGAGGCTGCGATAATCTCTGTGTCGAAATCGTAGTTGGAGTAAATCTGAACGATGTTTGAAATCAGATCCGTTCCGTACTCTCCGATATCGTCGAGACGTCCGACAAAGGGCGAAACATATGCCGCTCCCGCTTTCGCTGCGAGCAGTGCCTGCTGTGCGGAGAAAATCAGTGTAACGTTTACCCTGATTCCCTCTTCCCTGAGTTTGGATGTCGCTTTCAGTGTCTCGATGCACATCGGGAGTTTGATTACAACATTGGGGTGGATTTTTGCGAGTTCGCGTCCTTCCTTCACCATTTCGTCTGCGGTCATTGACATGGCCTCTGCGGAGATGGGCCCGTCTACGATTTCTGCAATCTCTTTGATCCTTGTCTTGACATCGACACCTTCCTTGGCGATAAGGCTCGGGTTGGTGGTGACTCCGTCGACAATACCCCAGCTGTTGATCTCTTTAATCTGGTCCAAATTAGCTGTATCTATGAAAATCTTCATCTAAATCATCTCTTCTTTGAAATGGCATCTTTGGCCGCCGCAATGATATCTTCTGCGGTAAGGCCGTATTTCTTCATCAGCAGTTCCGCTTTACCGGATTCACCGAATGTATCTTTGGTTCCCACCCTTACGACAGGTACGGGACATGATTCCGATACAGCCTCTGTGACGGCGGAACCGAGTCCTCCGATGATGCTGTGCTCCTCGGCGGTGACTGCGCATCCCGTCTTTCCGACGGATTTCAGTACAGTCTCGGCATCGAGAGGTTTGATTGTTGAAATGTTGATTACTTCCGCTGAAATTCCTTCCTTGGAAAGTGCTTCGGCGGCATCGAGACAGCATGATACCATCTGTCCCGTTCCGATAAGTGTGATATCTTTACCTTCTCTGAGAACATCCGCTTTGCCGATTTCGAATCCTACGTCTTCGGGATAAATCTCGGGGAACTTGGCACGTCCGAGCCTCATGTAACAGGGCCCTTTGTAATCCGCCATTGCGATTGTTGCCGCATATGCCTGATGTGCATCTGCGGGTGAGATTACAGTCATATTCGGAATTGCACGCATTATAGCGATATCTTCCAATGCCTGATGCGACGCTCCGTCCTCACCCACGCTTATTCCGCAGTGGGTGGAAACAATCTTGACATTCTGTTTCGGGTATGCGACTGCAAGACGTATCTGTTCCCAGCATCTGCCTGTTGCGAATACAGCGAATGTAGAAGCAAACACAGTCTTTCCGGATGCCGCCAATCCCGAAGCGACACCGATCATGTTCTGTTCGGCGATACCTACTTCGACGAATCTTTCGGGCGCAGCCTTCTTGAAATCTGATGTTTTTGTGGATCCCGCAAGATCCGCATCGAGTACAATCACGTCTTTTCTCTCACGCGCAAGGTATGCGAGTGCTTTTCCGTAGTAGTCACGCTGTGCGGCTCCCATCAGATCACCCTGCTGAGTTCTTCGGCTGCGATTCCGTACTCTTCTTTGTTACATGCTTTGCCGTGGAAACCTGCGTTGTTCTCCATGAACGACACACCTTTTCCTTTGATTGTATCGAAAATAATCACGGTAGGCGAACCTTTCACCTTTCCGGCTTCCTCGAATGCTCCAAGGATCCTGTCCATGTCGTGTCCGTCTGCTTCGATAACATTCCATCCGAATGCCATCCATTTGTCCGCCAACGGTTCAAGCGACATTACCTTCTCGGTGTCGCCGCAGATCTGCAGTCTGTTGCGGTCGACGATTGCGATGAGATTGTCTAATTTGTAATTCGAAGCGAGCATTGCCGCTTCCCAATTCTGACCGCTCTGAAGTTCTCCGTCTCCGAGCATGCAGTAGACTTTGTAGTCCTTGGCATCCATTTTGCCTGCGAGTGCGATACCGCAGCTCATACTCAGGCCCTGTCCGAGAGATCCCGTGGACATTTCCACTCCGGGAACCTTTCCGCGTACGGGGTGTCCCTGAAGTCTGGAACCCAACTGCCTCAGAGTAATCAGTTCATCAACCGGAAAATATCCGGATTCCGCAAGTGCTGCATACAGAACGGGTGCGACATGTCCCTTGGACAGTATGAAACGGTCCCTGTCTTCCCATGCGGGGTTCTTGGGATCGTGTTTCATCACCCTGAAGTACAGCGCGGTGATGATATCCGCAGCGGAAAGGGAACCTCCGGGGTGTCCCGAACCCGCTGTGTATGTCATCTCGATTACATGCATCCTCAGTCTGTTGGCCATCCGCTGAAGTTCTATGGAGTCCATGTTCTTTCCACCGGAGGTCATTCGTTCTCTATCCTGGGAGCGAGAAGGTACATGACACTGCCGTTGTCGCCGGCCAGGTTGAAGATGAATTTTGCAGGATAATCGTTATCCAATTCGATCCTGACGTTGATATCGGACGGCATCGCCTTGATAAGGTTGGAGAAGTAGTCGAGGGGGAACATACTGCTTACCTGTGAATCGACATCGATGCTTGTCAGGTTCTCTTTGCTGAGCCTGAGATCTGCGGAATCGGTGTCTCCTTCGCACAGGAGTTCGAAGTAATCCGTGTCGGCTATGAGTGTGATGTGATCCGAAATCTTTTCGGATGCTTTGATTCCTCTCTGAAGTTCGGAAACGGGAACTTCGATTGCCGCGGCAAGTTCGAGCTTCGGAACCTTGGGATCGCTCATGCTCGATGTGTCCACAAGGTTCATGCGCCTTGTGATGTTTCCGATTTTGAAGACAAGCCTTCCGCGGTCTTCGTCGAGATCCATGGTGATGATCTCTCCGGCTCCGGAGAGTTTGAGAACTTCCTTTACCTTGTCGAGATCCAATCCGATTTCCGCATTGTCTGCGGAATAACTCTCGAACGCACCCGCTTCCATTCTTAGTTCAATCATAGCGACGTGTGCGGGATCGACGGCCTTGAGGCTCATTCCTTCGGGGTCGACGGTGAATTTCACCTCGTCGATGAGTGTGGATATGACGTTCACAAGTCCTTTCAGTGTCTCCGCTTTGATTTGTGCCTTGAACATTACATCACCGTCTCCTCAATCAGTACTCAGACCTTCCACTGGTAGTTGCACTTGGTGCAGCGGTAGAAAATAGTCTCAGGTTCATCGGCAGACCTGTTCTGCCTCATGTAGTAGTATGCTTCGGTGTTCCCGCATTTCGCACAGATTTCGCGTGCCTTGGGGAGTACTGCCTCCCCGTCCGCCACAACGGCCGTTTCCTTGGCCTTGGACGAGGTCGTGAATCCTTCGCTTTCGATTTCTTCTTCGATGAGCTTATCGCAGTTTTTACAGTAATAACCCCCGTCCTTGGGGAAGACCATTGATTTGCAGTCCGGACAGAACAAGTTCATTCGCCTCTGATGACGGGGTTATCGAGTGAGACTATAAAACAATGTCGTGCGCGTATATACGCACACGAATTGCACTCACAGATACTCGGAGTCGTCATCGGTTTTCTTTGACTCGGAAGGAACGGCGGGAACAATCTCTTCGGGAACGTCGTCGAATGTCCTGACTTCGGGGACTGTGTCAGCCGTGTCCGTTACGGATGCGGTGACTCCCAGGTTCGAAGTGGGCGTAGCTTCCTGAATTATATCGGTCTGCACTTTCTTCCTGCTCTTGAGAACGCTGTTGAAATCGTATTTTCTTGGAACAGACCTCTTTGCGGGAACTTCCTCGGTATGAATGCCGACTGTGGTATCGACTACCTTGGTCTCGGATACGGGAACGGGTTCCGCAAAGACTCCCAAATCCTGAACGCGCTGTGCGGGTGCGTACGGAGCGGGCGCACCGGAATTCGCCGTGAGGCCGGATATCTGGGAATATGTGAATCCCATGGGTTTTCCGAGTCTCAGACGGTCCAGTGAACGTACGTGCTGTCCGGGTTCTTTACCCGCAGTGCGGATAATGTAGCGGATTTCCTTCTGCATCTGGTTGGAGACAACCCCGCCAATGACACCGAAGACGGGGGTGATTGCATATGAAGCGTAGGCCACACTGAGACTTGCGCCTCCGAACATGGCCTTAAGATAATCCACGACGGGTGCTGCGAGATCCGCGAGAACAGGGGACTGTTCGCGGAGCGCATCGAGCTGTGCCTGACTGTCTGTAATCAGCGCACCGTTGATCGAATCGAGAGCGAAAGCGATGAGTGTCAGTATGACAAGAACACATACGGTTGCAGCCGTTGTCGCAAAGAATCCGCGGTAAGGCGAACCGGATCTTCTGCCTCCGACATAACCCGCCACCATCTGACCTATTGTGGGAATCCATCCGACGATAAACAGCAGTAAGAACGTGAGAAGTGCACCCGAACGCGAATCGTACATGACGTCCGCCTTATCGGCACCGGTACCTAGAATCGTATCTGCAGCTTCTTTAACTCTACCGCTCACACTGCGTGAGCTGACGCTCTTACTAATCCCCATTTGCATCCCACCGCCAGAGGATAATCTGACGCTGTTGTTATTACGTTCTTCATATTTAAGCCGTCTGCTTAACTTTTAATGCGTCTGCAGACCCGTTTCCTTTTTAACAGCCATGTTTATCTTTAAATACGGATTATACATCGCGTGTCATATAGGCGCACACGCGAGGCGTGTCAGGCCGTCACTCACTGTACAAAAGAGCGACGATTCGTTCTTTTTTCACTAAGTCCTCTCGACAGAGGCAAATAAAACCATAGGAGAACCAGAACATGGAGATGAAATTCAGATTCCTCGGCGGCGCGGATATGGTCGGCCGCATGGGGATGACGGTAGAAGGTGCCGGGAAGACACTGTTGGTGGAATACGGCATGAGTCCGACGAAACCGCCGGAATATCCTCTGCCCACCGACAAGAGGATAGACCACATGCTTCTCACGCACTGCCACCTCGACCACTGCGGAATGGTGCCGCAGGTCTGCGGAAGGGACAGGTGCGAATTGTTCACCACGCCTCTCTCGGCGGAAGTCGGCGAGATCATGATGTACGATTCGCTCAAAATCGCCAAAGCGGAAAATTATCCTCTCCCGTACACCACGGGAGACATCGGAAGAACGATGAAAAACGTCGTTCCGATGACCTACGGCGATACCTTCGAGTTGGGAAAAATCGAGGTCACAATGCACCCTGCGGGACACGTTCCCGGTGCGGCGATGTTTGAATTCGGCGTAGATACGAAGACAGTTTACTCAGGTGACATTCACACCCTCAGGCAGAGACTTGTAGACGGCGCGAAACCCGTCGACTGCGAGAACCTCTTCATCGAGGGAACATACGGAGGACGCTACCACCCCGACAGAAAAACAGTCGAGAGCGAATTCCTTGACAAAGTCGCCGAAGTTGTCGACCGCGGAGGAACCGTATTGGTTCCGAGTTTTGCAGTCGGAAGGACCCAGGAAATCATGATTCTCCTGAAGAACGCAGGTTACGAAATGTGGGTGGACGGAATGGGCCGTTCGGTCACACGTCTGTTCTTGGATTATCCCGAATACCTTTCCGATGCGAAAGCGCTGAAAGATGCCAAGAGGAAGTTCAACGAAGTCCGTAACGCCAACATGAGGAAAGACGCAGGCAGAGCCGAGGTCATCGTCACAACCGGCGGTATGCTCGACGGAGGACCTGTTCTCGGATACCTCAGGCGTCTGAAGGACGATCCGAAGAATGCAATCCTTCTGGTAGGATATCAGGCGGAAGACACCAACGGAAGACTCCTTCTTGAAGAAGGATGCGTCAAGATCGAAGGTGAAATCTGCAAGATCAACTGCGAAGTGCAGAAATACGACTTCTCGGCACATGCGGATCACGGCGAATTGGTCGAATTCGTCAAAGCATGCGATCCGAAGAATGTGATTATCATGCACTCCGAGACCAGGGAAATGTTCCTTGACGATCTCGCGGATTACAACGTAATCCTGCCCAACACGGGCGAGACGTTCACGTTGGACGTCTGAAACCTCTATCCTCAGCGGTTCGGGGTCTCCGGTAAGGAGATCTCCCCCGCCGTGAGATATTCACGGCGTTTTCTCATAGCTTCCGTAAACTGTTCCGGTTCGCAGTCGTAATACAGTGCGGTTATCATCGGATTCTCATGACCCACAATCTTGGAACAGACTTCTATTTTCACACCCGAGTTTAACGTATCGGTAATGAATCTGCGTCTCAGAGAATGTGCGGTAATGTCGTTTCCGTTCCTTATTCCCATACGCAGTACGCGCTGCGAGACTGCGTGTGAAGACAGTGCTTTACCGTTCTTGCATATCAGCATCAATCCGCTGTCGCTGTTGTTTCCGATGTATTCCGAACGGTGTTTCAGATAATCGGATAATGCATTGAATACCCGTTCGGACATCGGTACTTTCCGCATTTTCCCGTTACGGTGTCCTTTTCCGCGGATTGTAATCCAGAATCCGTCGATATCCTCAATCCTCATATGGGCTATTTCCGCGGCTCTCATGCCTTCGTCCATAGCCAGTGCCAGAATCAGTCTGTTGATCGGATCCGTTTCGGAATCGAACATCTTTTCCGCTTCGCCGTAATCCGCCCATCTCCTTCCCGGACGTTCGGAAGACGGCCACATAAGGTCCATTTCCTTCACGACCTCGTTGGAAGCAGTCACCGTAAGCCATCTTGAGAACACAGAGAGATAGCTTTTCTTGCTGAGATCGGAGACGGGATAATTATTGACGATTTCCGTGATTTCAATCTCGGAAATAAGTTCGGGCACACAGTGCATTCCTCTGTCGGCGAGGAAATCTATCAGAGAACCGATAATCTGACTGTAGGATGTTATTGTAGTATGTTTTCTTCCGCGGTTAATCAGCTTCCGGATATAGCAGTCGAGACTGAGGTATGCGTTATACCTCTCCGTGCCGTAAGGCCTGCGGACGTTTGAAAAAAGATCAGACTTTATGTTCGTTTCCAGTTTATCACCGGAGCGAATAAGCTTGATTTCTGCGGATATTTTGTTCCGAGTTAAAGTTTAAACTGTCAGATATTAAAGAATCCGATATAGGGTTGCTAGACTTCGTAACGATGAATTTTTCGAAACAGGATATCCGACGGACATCAGGAATCCTGTTTACCGCGGAATTCCCTGATAACCGTCGGCACCATGTATTTGTTGTTGAGATCGAAGGCATCCTCGGGCTGTCCTTCTCTGATGGGTCCGACCCAGAGCGTATCCTTGGAGTACTTCAGAAGTTCCTTCTCGTTCATGCCTCTGTCATAGGCTTCAAGGATCATGTCTCTGTACTTTATGTGGCCTCTGTATGCCGCTTCGAGATATCTTGTGCAGACATCTTCTCCCTCGATCACGTCATAATGCGGAAGAAGCACTGCTTTCGGCTTCAGTTCCTTCAGACGTTCTACGGATTCCAATGCTTTTTTGAAAGAAACCAAACACGCGGGCATGACTTCGTCGAGACTTACGGCAACGCCGGGAGTCTCGTTGGAAATGAGGAATTTTTCTTCTTCGCACCAGAACGCAATCGTATCCCAAGTGTGTCCGGGAGTCTCCATAACCCTGAACTTCATGTCTCCGACTTCGATGATATCTCCTTCGGAAACGACGATATCCGTACTGAGTCCCTTTATGTTGTTCCTGAACAGCGGGAAATGATGGGAACTCCTCGCCGCAGAACGGTTCAGATTCATCATTTTCTTTATGACCGAAGGTTTTGCGAATACTTCGGCTGCATGTTTCGCGGAAACAATCTTTGCACCCTTCCAGCGCATCCTGCACGCCTGCGCTCCCGATACGTGGTCGTAGTGGGAGTGCGTAAGCAGGATGTAATCCAAAGGTCTGTCCCCGAGTATTGCCTCGATATTCTTCACGAGACCTTTTGCGGCGAAGGCAAAGCCTGAATCAATCAGCGCAGTACCGTGTTCGTTCACAAGGAGAAATGCCTCTCCCCCGAAGACCGTTCCGACCTTATGGATCTCGTAAGTCATACGGTTCGGTACTTTCCGAACGAATATTTCAGTGCATCGATTACGGGGAGCGAACGACCCAGAAGGAACGTCTCCAGCGCACCTCCGCCTGTGCTCACGTAAGAGAACCTGTCGGTAAGATCGAAGGTATCCGCCGCACCTACGGTGTGGCCTCCTCCGATAACAGACTGTCCTTTCGACTCAATCATCGCTTCCATGAGTGCTTTGGTGCCGATACCGAATCCCTCTTTCTCATACATTCCGGCGGGACCGGACATGAACGATGTTCTCGATGAAAGGATAACTTTCGTGAACTTCTCGATTGTAGCGTCACCGATATCGATTGCGGGTTCATCCGCAGGAAGATCTCCGATCAGTACGGAAACTCTCTTACCGTCTCTCTCGACCGCAACATCCGAAGGAAGCAGGATTCTCTGACCGTATTTCTCCATCGTATCTTTCGCAGCCTGAAGGTTCTCTTCGGTAAGTTCGTCGCTGAGAACATCCAATGATGCTTTTCCCAAATCGGTACCGCGTGCGTAAAGGAATGCGTTACCTGCAAGTCCGACAAGCATAACGGTGTCAGCCATGCCCGTTCCGAGGACGTGATCGATCATTTCGGATGCATCTCCGAATTTGGCACCTCCGAGAATAAACACGGAAGGCCTTCTCGGTTCGTCGAAAATGGCTTTCAGTGCTGAGATTTCCTTGGCCATAAGCCTTCCGGATGCCGAAGGAACCTTAATCGGGAATCCTACAAGCGAACACTGCGACCTGTGGGCCGCACCGAATGCGTCGCATACGTAATAATCGATCAGCGGAGCCAATTCCTTAACCAATTCTCCTTCCGCGTGTCCGAACATGTCGAGATCCGCAGTTTCGGAGTCGATTGCTCTCACATTACCCAAAAGAAGTACCGATCCGGGCTGAAGTGTTTTGATTGCGTTTTTGGCTTCGTCGCCCATAACATCGTCGACGTATTCCACGGGATAATTGAGATTCCTGGAGAGTCTCTCCGCGTGCTGTTCCAGAGATGTGAAATCCCACTTTCCTTTTCTGCTCTGATGCGCAAGAATAACAACCTTTGCCCTCTTGCCCATGAGTTCACGTACCGTGGGAATTACACGCCTTATTCTCGCGTCGTTGATAATCTTCAGAGTCTTCTTGTCGAGAGGACAGTTGATGTCCACTCTCAGAAGAACGGTCCTGTCCCTGAAGTTGAAATCTTCCAATGTGTGGAAATCCTTCATGAAATCACTTTCAGATACCCATTGCCCTGTTCGTCTTGGCAATGGAAACCGCGGGATCCTCTTCGAGCTTACACATAGACCTGATACAGTCGATGTTCTCGGGAATCACATCGCTTTCCTGGTTGACCGCCTGATAGTAGTACAGTGTGTTGCCTACAACCTTGACACCGTCTTCCCAGACAACAATCTCAAACATGTCACCGCGGGTTCTTCCCATCTCTCTTGCGAGATCCATAATCTGCGCAGTGGATTTGACTCCCTCTTTGGATTTGACCAATTTGACACGGGGAATCGTTTTGAAAAGTGCAATGACATCCTCTGTCGTCGTTTCCTTTTCCAACTCGAGAGCGATTGTGTGAATGTGCATGAGAGTCGTAGGTACTTTGACAGCCATGGTCTGAATGTTAATCCACGGGAGAACCGACTGAACATCGATTCCGTGGTGTGTCGGGATTTTGACAACAGGTTCGATTGCATTGATAGGTCCCGATTTGCTGTCGTTGGGATCCGCACTCCTCCTGATGAGTGTGACGTATCCGTTCTTAATCTTGAAATCCCTGTCGATAGGGTAGAGTGTTCTGAGCAGACCGGTCGTGTTGCATGAAACGACACGTGAGAACTGCGCCCCCCATGATTCTTTGTAATTGGCGGCGGCGTTGAATGAAATGCCTGTGAGTGAGTGATCCTCCCCTCCCTGCCAAATAGCCTTCACGCCTGCTTTGGAGTATTTCTCTTTGTACTCTCCGGAGACTTTTCCGGGTGTGCAGTCTACGATGATATCCGCCTTGCCGATAAGATCGTCCACAGTACCTGCGACGTCGAAACCCGCCGCTTTGAAATCGTCAACTTTGTCTGCGGGCACATACAGCGGATATCCGAGCTGAACTGCAAGGCGTGCCTCGTATGTGGGCCTTGTCTTCGTGACTCCGATTATCTCCATGTCGTCCTGCTGATTGACGGCTGTCGCGACTCTCTTACCGATGGTTCCGTATCCGTTGATTCCGACCTTGACCTTCATGGTCTCCGCTCCTTAACATCCTAATTACGCGCTCTGATATAATCATACGCCATCGGATTCGGACAGGAAACTGCACATCTGCGGTATCTTCGGACAGCAGATTATAAACGGACGGTGTCCGATTGCGAATCCGAGGGTTCAGATGAGGATCTATAACGATGCCGATGCTGATTTGGATTTACTGAAAGGACTGAGGATTGCAGTCCTGGGATACGGTTCCCAGGGAAGGGCGCAGGCGCTGTGCTTCCGCGATTCCGGTCTGGAACTTACGATCGGTGTGAGAAAAGGAAAGTCTTTCGATAAGGCGGTGGAAGACGGTTTTTCGCCTGTGTCCGTATCTGAAGCTACGGAAGGCGCCGATATTGTAATGATGCTGCTTCCGGACGAAGCTCAGGCGGATATTTACGAGAGGGAAATCAAAGACCATCTCAAACCGGGATGTGCGTTGGAGTTCGCACACGGTTTTGCGATTACGTACGGTCTGATTCATCCGCCCAAGGATGTCGATGTTATCATGATGGCACCCAAGGGCCCCGGGCCTATGATCAGGAGAGTCTTCGAGAACGGTTACGGCGTTCCCGCATTGATCTGCATTCACCACGACCATTCCGGAAAAGCAAAGGCTCTGGCTCTTGCTTTGGCGAAGGCGATGAACTGTACCAAACCCGGAGTGTTTGAGGCAAGATTCGAGCAGGAAACGATGACGGATCTCTTCGGAGAACAGGCTGTTCTCTGCGGAGGATATACCGCAATGATCAAGATGGCTTACGACACACTCGTAAGCAGAGGATTCCCGCCGGAGATGGCTTATTTCGAAGTTCTTCACGAAACGAAATTGGTTACCGATCTTGTCGTCGAGAGAGGTATCAACGGAATGTGGAACGCAGTTTCCAACACAGCCGAATTCGGAGGACTTACCAGAAGAAACAGAGTCATCACCGAGAAAACCCGTGACGGAATGGAATCGATTCTCGATGATATTCAGTCAGGTAAATTTGCGGAAGAATGGGTCGAAGACTACAGGAACGGACTCAGGAGAATGAAAGACCTTCAGCAGAAGGATGCCGACGAGGACATCGAGACTGTCGGCAGGTGGGTAAGGCAGACATTCTTCGGAGGGAAAGAATGACGAAACGTATCCTCATCAGAACAAGGAACGATACTTACGAAGGAACACTCGACGATTCTCCGATATCGGATGCAATCTGGCTCTCTCTGCCTTTCCGCAACACGATCAATATGCTCGGAGACGAGATTTACTTCGAATTTCCGTTGAAAGATCTCACCGTAACAGGCGAAGAAGTCACAAAAATGGAAGTCGGAGATATCGCATATTGGCCGAGGACACAGGCATTATGCCTGTTCTTCGGACCCACTCCCCTCAGCGGAGAGGACGGGAAACCCGTTTCGAGATATCCCGTAATCAAAATCGGAAAGATCGATACCGACTGTTCCGGCATGGAAGATGCCGGAGACAGACAGCGTATCGTGATAGAACAGCTTCACTGAACGATTGTGAGGGAGTGATCGTAAGAGGTCAGTCTCTCGCATCCGTTCTTTGTGACAACCATCGTATCCTCGATTCTTATTCCGCCGAGTCCCGGTATGTAAACTCCGGGTTCGGCGGATATTACGTTACCTTCTTCAAGAATATGATCGGAACCGGGCGAGACGTGAATATTCTGATGCACGTCCATTCCGATACCGTGTCCGAAGGAGTGGATGAACAGTCCTTTGAATTCCGTTGAATCGATAAGTTCTCTTGCGGCACGGTCGACATCGGATGCTTTTGCACCCGGGCGTATCTCTGCGATACCTGCTTCCTGTGCTTTCAGAACAACATCGTAAGCACGTCTCAGTTTCTCCCCGGGATCTCCGAGGAATATCGTTCTTGTGAGATCGGAACAGTATCTGTTGTACTTGGAACCGAAATCGAACAGCGCCGTGTCTCCTTTCTTAAGACGGTAATCACAGGGTGTGTGGTGGGGTTCCGCGGAATACTTTCCGAAGGCGGCAATCGTATCGAACGCATTGCCTGTTCCCCCGAGTTTTCTCATCATGATGTCCATTTCCGATGCTACTTCGGCCTCGGAAACACCTTCGGATATCATCGACGGAAGTTCCGAAGCAACTTTGGAAGAAATATTGCAGGCTTTCCTTATCGTTTCGATCTCGGAAGGTTCCTTCACATTCACTGTCGCATCTATCGCACGTGTCGCGTCGACTATCTCGATGTTTTCGTTCATCTTTTTGAGATAGTTCACCATGGAATACAGTGCGGAACCGGTGTTGATACCCACTTTTTTGCAGCCTTTCAGGATTTCTCTGACGTACTCGTCACGTTCCTTGCCTCTGTCGTAAACGCAGATGTTTCCCTTACCGCCTGCGGCAGTCTCGGCTTCGAGTCTTCCCACGACTACGTCGAGACCCCTGTCTCTGCTGACGAATGCCATCGTTCCTTCGAAACATCCGGAATTCTGTTCCGTAATGTACCAGAAGGAAGAGTCAAGGAACGGCTCTCCGCCGTTCATTATCACAATCGCATCCACATCCTCATCTGCATTGGAGATGAGTCTCTCAGCTCTGCTCATGAACCGAGAATTGACTGTATACGTGATAAATGTTCAGATTCCCGCCCATTCGTTCCTGACGATTCTCTTCAGAGCCGCTATTGCGGAAAGCGAAGACAAATTGGATGTACTGGGTGAATCCGGGGCATACACGTTGGATGTCTTGCTGACGGCCTTACCGAATCTTCCCTCGACGGTCAGAACGTAATTGTTCGTCTCCGCTGCGGGATCGAATATGATTACTACTTCAGTCTTATCGAATCCCACACCCAATATGGCTACGGTTGCGGCGATGTTGACGTTCCTGGGGAACAGTTTGACTGCATCTCTTGCGGTACCGCGGAACATCTCCGTGGGACTGTCGATTGTGTTGATGTCGATACCTTTCTTCTCAAGATATTCGATGTGTGCCAGAGAACTCTTTCCTGCGGTGAATTCAAGGTTTACCTGAGCCAGCTCATCGTTTGATGCGGCTCTTAAACCGTCCGTACCGAACAGTGCGCCCGAGGGAATGAAAATACGTGCATCGCAGCTTCTCGCTTTCTCGAAAACCATTTCCCTGAAGTCATCTCCCACAAGAGCTCCGACGGATGTAACCATGATGTCGACTCCGCGTGATGCGGTTTTGAGAAGAATCTCTTTGGCGGCATCCTGTCTTGCGGCCTCGATGACGAGATCGCAGTGATACAACTCATCTTCCACCGACTCGACGACAATGGCTTTCTTAAGCTGTGAAGCAAGTTCCTCAGCTTTGGTCTTCACGATATCTATCAGATAGATTCTCTTGACCTCATCCATCTTGTCGGCCGCTTTGGCCAATTTACCGCCGATGGTTCCGCAGCCTACGATCGTTATGCGCATGCTCTCACAATCCTGCTGCACGGTTATATTTTCTTCGTAGCCTGCCGCATACATCCGTGCCGTCAGACAGATAAATAAACGGCGGACACGTCACGGAAGACGATGGAGAGGTACCAAAGATTGGAACACACCGCGGACGTCATGGTCAGATGTACCGGAAAGAATCTCGACGAATGCTTCGGAAATGCAGCGTATGCGATGTTCGATCAGATGATTGATATCAGTACTGTTGAAAACACAACGGAATACTCATTCGAAGTGGAAGAGAAAGACGACTGCGACAGATTATACGCATTCCTTTCCGAATTACTGTTCATTTCGGACTGCGACGGTTTGGTATTCGGTGAATTCAATGTAGTTTCAGACGGTAACAAAGTGAAATGTACCGCATACGGCGAACCTCTCAACGTGAAGAAACATCACGCAAGAGCGGAGATTAAAGCTGTAACCTATCACATGTTAAACGTCGACAGAGACACTCCCGCGGTTACGGTAATCTTCGACGTGTAAAATTCCTTATTAGTGCGATGTATTCTCCTCATTATGCTCAGACTCGGTTGGTTCTCAACGGGCAGAGGCCCGGGATCGCGCAATCTCCTGCATGAAGTCATGGAAAGGAAGAAGGACGGTACTCTCGACGTGGAATTCTCGTTCGTATTCTGCAATTGGGACAACACCGAAGAACCCAATTCCAGGAAAGAACAGAGAGAGATGTTCTTCGACATGGTCAGGGAATACGACATTCCTCTGATTACGCTGTCATGGAAGAAATTCAGACCCGATCTCTGGGATTCGAATCCCGAAAAATGGAGAGAGCTCTACGGTGCCGAGATAAGAAAACTCATCAGAGACAGAGGATTCGATTTGGGCATTCTTGCAGGTTATATGCTTTGGATTGATGACAAAACCTGCGCACAGTACGATTTCATGAATCTCCACCCCGCTCTTCCCACAGGTCCCAAGGGAACATGGCAGGAAGTAATCTGGCAGTTAATCAGGGAAAATGCGGACAGACAGGGTGCGATGATGCACATAGTTACGCCCGACTGGGACAGAGGTGCCGCACTCACATACTGCGGATTCTCCCTACGCGGAGGAGAATACGATAAACTGTGGGAAGACCTTAATGAGAGGCTTAAAAAGAACACTCTCGACGAGATAATCGAAACCGTAGGTACGGAACTTCCTCTTTTCAAGAAGATAAGAGAAGACGGTGCGAAACGCGAACTTCCTCTGATTGTGGAAACAATAAAACAGTTCGCAGACGGCAATGTCCGCATAGTCGATAAGAACCTTTATCAGAAAGACGTACGGTTGGAGCATCCGTTCGACCTGAGTGACAGAGTCGATAGGAACATCGGGGAATGATTCAATGGGATACAGCCCTGCAGAGGATCTCGGACTGAGGGAAGAAACGCAGCTTATCATGAGCTGCAACGGCATACTTACATCGAACGATTTTCTCAGGAGTCTCTGCAATTATGCAATCCGCAACGGAGGGCGTTTCTACGATGTTGTAACAAGATACAGCAACATCTACACAAACGCACTCGGAAGGGTGGATAACAAATACGGTTCCGTCGCGAAGATGATTATTCCTTTTCTGAAAGCATTCGGAGTAACGGATTATTCGGCATATCAGGAAGCGAAGAAAGATCTCATACTGATGCCGGGTGCGGATCATTTCATAAAGTACGTAAGCGAACTGATGCCCACGTTCATCAACACCAGTGCATTCGAACATCATGTGATGGCACTCTGCGATGCCGTGGATATTCCCAACCGCAACATCGGGTGTACGAGAGTTGATTTCGATACGGAAGAAACGGATAAACAGGAATGCAGAACTCTGAGGGAATACGCCAACAGAATCTCTTCCTTACGTGTTCCCGACACTGTGTACACGTTCAAGAAAGACGAAATGCTCTCGGACGGAGATGCGGATATTATCACGCTGTTGGATGAATTCTTCCAGGAAAAAATACCCGAGATGGAGATTTACAAGACATACAAAGACATCGCCACCATGGGTGCGGAAGACAAATCCTGTGCGGCATTGGAAATCAGAAGACACACATCGATTGAATTCGATTCAACTGTATGTATCGGAAGTTCCGCCACCGACAGTATGGTGTTGGAACTCACCCGCGACTGCAGCGGACTGTCAATATCATTCAACGGATGCGAATACGCCGTACGTAACTGCAATGTAGCGGTTATGTGCAACGACTGTATCGTGAATTCCGTTTTGGCAGCCGAATTCTACGACAAAGGAATAGAATCCGTATTCGAAATGGTCGACCATTGGAACAGGAAATACCTCAAAAGCTGTGACTGTGCGGACAGAAATCTTATGGATGAAATGCTCCGCAGATTCCCGAAGAAACTTCCGATTGTTAAGAGAGTCGACCGCCGCAATGCCGATGAAGTTGTTGCCGAAAGTAACGAATACCGTATGAAGGTCGCCGAATGCAACAGAAGGTACTGATTGTCGGAAGCGGTCCCGCGGGTTCTTCCGCTGCGTATTTTCTTTCGGATCACGGTTTCGATGTGACTGTTGCGGAACGTTTGGGTGATGATCAATACGGCAGATATCATCAAATCTGCGGCGGAGGAATCAGTAAATCAACATTCGGAAAACTTTCTCCTATGAAGCCGTACGGCGTTCTGAACGAATTCGGAAACACTAAACTGCAGTGGCCCGACGGTACCGAGATTAAGATGAAAACGAAAGGATACATCCTCGACCGTCCGGAATTCCTGAAACATCTGAGAGAAGAGTGCGGAGAAGACGTGAAATTCGTTCGTAAATCAGTCACATCGATTGAAAAAACAGATGATAAATTCACAGTACATTCGCTTGACGGAAACACCGAAACCTTCGACTGGATAATCGGTGCCGACGGTGCATCTTCCGTTGTAAGGAAATGTCTTTTCGGAAGCAGACCCGCATTCTCGTGCTATGCGACGGAATTCATTGTAAACAGAAAATCCGACGGAGATCTGACAATCAAACTTTCAGACGACGGCAGCGGTTCGTACATGTGGGATTTCCCCAGAGGAAATGTTTCCGGGATCGGAGGTATGAAAGGACACTGTCCCGAATGCGAGCCGATTTCCGAAGGAACCAGAGCAATCCCCGTCGGAGGTGTGGGAAAGATATCCGACGGACACGCGATGCTTATCGGCGATGCCGCAGCCATGGCAAATCCCGTTACGTACGGAGGACTGAAAGCTGCATTGATTGCAGGAAAGAAAGCTGCGGAATCTATTGTCAAAAATAATTCCGAAATTCTTCAGAAGTGGTGGGATAAATCCATACTCTCGGACAGGAGATTCATGGATTTCAACCGTAAATTAAGAGAATGGACTCCCGAAGACATGAAGAAGGCCGTGAAACCTTTCAGGAACGGTCATGTGATTCCTTCCGGGATTGCTGCGTGTATTACGCAGCCGGGCAACATCAACATGTACTTCGGATGTCTGTTTGCGTTCAGATACGGTTGGTAATGTCACATATACGCCCTGTGACTCCCGGCATATCTGTCTGCCTCTTCGGGTGTCATCTTCTTTCCCGCAAGTTCGGGATATGTCGTGGTCCAGAATCCTGTTGAGGTATCGAACGTCCAACAGTAGTTGTCCCAATCCGCCATCGTGCTGTTGCCTTCGGTGTCGTTGTAGAGGTAATAACTGTACGGGTGTGTGATTCCGTCCGTAACTTTTACGATAAAATTACACATGGCGTTGTGAATGTCATTGTTCTCTCCGGTGAGAACTTCATTCATAACTTCAACCGCCCTCAGTCCGCACCAGTGTCCGTAGAACAGCGGTGTTGTTTTTCTTCCGTCCGTGAGTCTGATACAGATACGGTCTCCCATCAGAAACACCTCTGTCTATGATCTTTATTCTCCTGCCTTTCCGTGTGTTTGCATTCGATGCCCATTTTTTCACCTACGGGACGGAGGGCCGGACCATGCCACCTTGGGATCAATCCCGGAACGGCCCGCCGTTCCCGATATCACCGATTCATACGGAGTGCTTATGAGGCGCATGTTACAGTTAGCGGTTAACAGAATTTTCAGACTGACGTCTGAGCTGAATCATGAAAGGAAAATGAGTGCTCATGTCGGGATTCGAACCCGAGTGTCGGCCTCGAAAGGGCCGAATGATTGGCCGCTACACTACATGAGCGTTAAGTATGAGCGCATACTACAAACCATTTAAAAAGATTTCTGACGGCCTGCGGTGCTGTCTGCTCCGATTGTCCCTGATTCAGTTCCTCTTTGCGCAGATAATCATGAATGCGGCGATGCAGACAACAGTTACAATCGCCGCGATAGGAATCGGAGAAACCGTTTGGTCTTCTTCGGATTCTTCCGCAGACTGTAATTTGATGTCGGTAACGGTCCAGCATGAGAAATGATCCGTCTCGAATGTCACCGTCTGCGAAGATACATCATATGACGATGCAACCGAAACGAATTCACCGGAATCGTTCAGATAATAGACGAAAACATCGTCGGCTGTTTTCCCTTCCGGAAGTTCATACGGAAGTGTGACCGTCACTGTTCCCGCAAACGAGGAAACAGCGGATTCTCCCGCAGATGCCTTCAGAGTGAACACGCGTGCATTGCCGATCTGCAATTCCGTAAGTGCGGAATCGTCTGCGTGTGAAAGCGACAGTGTTATACTCTCTCCCGATGAAACAAGGGTTTCGGCCGCTTCTTTACTGAATTTCAGAGTTCCCGTTTCTCCTCTGAATTCCGTCGATGCATCTGCATCCACTACGGCGGCAAGTGCCGATGAAGACAGCGTCAGTTCGTTCTCATCCGACTCTATGACAACGGCTTTCTCTTCCGCATCGTATTTACCGGATACTTCCGTGAGTTTCGAGACGGCTTCCGTTACGACACCGTCGGAGACAATCACCGTAGTGACCTCGGCGGAGGATTTCGCCGATACGACGCCGTCTTTCGGTTTTTCCACTACCGTCACGACAGATGATTCGCTGCTGCTGACGGTTATCTTCGACGAACCGTCGTCAATATTCGTTTCTTCGATGACGGTCGTCGTCTCTTTCTGCGGCTCCACGGGAGTCACGGGCGGATTGTAAGAAGGAATAACCGTTGCGGCGAACCGTGCCTCGAATGTTATGTCGGAGTCGGGAACGGCCATTCCTTCGGCGTATCCCTTCCATGAAACGAAGGAATATGTGTATCTTGAGCTCGGTGCCTTGGACGGATTCTCGGGAAGAGTGATGAGTGAACCGTAATCCGCGGTGTATTCGCTGACGGTATTTCCGTCGGATGTGAATTTCACATTGTATTTGACAGGAGTGCTTGTGAACTGTGCCGTTAATTCAATATCGTGATCCGGAACAGTCATTCCTTCGATGTAATCTTTCCATGAAGTGAATGTGTATGTGTACTTTGAATCCGCTGTCTTTGACGGGCTCTCGGGAAGTGTTATGACAGAGCCGTAATCCGCTTCATTCCTGATGACCGTCTCACCTATGATGAATTTTACTGTGTGTTTGACAGGCGCACCTTCTTTGAATACAGCTTTGAATTCAGTATCGCCTGTAACAGTTGCATCCGCAGTGTAACCTTCCCATTTATCGAAAATGTAGTTGTATTTCGAGTCTGCTTCTTTGACCGGAACTTCCGGAAGAGTTATGACAGAACCGTAGTTCGCTTTGTAACTGTGAACTGTGTTTCCTTCGGATGTGAATTTTACATCATATTCGATAAGAACACTCTCAAACTGAGCTTCGAACGTTATATCGGAGCCTGAGACAGTCATTCCGCTGCCGTATCCTTTCCATGAAAGAAAATTGTAAATGTATGTCCGATCGGTCTGTTTGACGGGATTCTCGGCAGGAGAGTTTATGACATCTCCGTACCGCAGTCTGTACACACAGAAATCTTTCCCTTCCGATACAAACTTCACGGTGTATTCGATGGGTTCACTGTCAAACCGGGCCTCGAATGTTATATCGCAGTCCGGAACGGTCATTCCTTCGGTGTATCCGCCCCATAAAGCAAATGTGTAATTATATCTCAGATCCGATGCCTTAGACGGATTCTCGGGAAGAGTGATGGGCGAACCGTAATCCGCGGTGTATTCGCTGACGGTATTTCCGTCGGATGTGAATTTCACATTGTATTTGACAGGAGTACTTGTGAACTGAGCCACAAATTCAATATCGTGATCCGGAACAGTCATTCCTCCGGCGTATCCTTCCCATGAATCAAATGTGTAATTGTATTTCGAATCCGATGCTTTTACGGGATCTGCAGGAAGAGATATGGCAGTCCCGTATCCTGCCTTGTATTCTTTTACGGTTTTTCCTTCGGAAATGAACTTCTCGGTGTATTCGACAGGAGTGGCTGTATACTGAGCTACAAATACAATTTCATTCTTCGGAACAGTCATTCCTTCGATGTAATCTTTCCATGATGCGAATGTGTATGTGTACTTCGAATCCGCTTCTTTCACAGGATTATTCTTAGGACAAACGATTCCAGATCCGCAATCTGCCGTATATGTGCTTACGATTTTTCCTTCTGAGATGAACTTCACATTGTACGTCAACACAGCCGTGAATGTGATGTCATTATCAGGTACGAAATTCACATCATACTCATCTGATACGAAATCTCCGTCAGATACTTCCCAGTTAAAATCGATGACAACAGAATGAAACCCGCTCGAATCGCTAAACGTGTGAATATACGGAGCGGGCCAATCTATTATATCGCCGTATTTCGCCGAATAGCTATCGTAAACGCGGCCGTCAACAATGAACGTAACCTTGTACTGATCCCATGCCCACCGTGCGTACAACGTAACGTTATCAAGTTTGAAATTATCAAAATCGATTTTCTCTCCGCCGGAAGTAAGAGACCATCCGTCGAAATGCATATGTTCTTCCGGGATGCCGAACTTGTTTTCCGGTTCCGAAAATGACTCAACATTCGTCTTCACGGCATCCATCGTACCGGTTCCGCCGTTGGCATCGAAAGACAGTGTGTATTCGACAGGCGTGCGTTCCTCTCTGACAGTGATGTTTTCTTTACCGAGAGTGTATTTAGGCCACGTATACACATAACCGTAATCCGATGAGTTGGCTGGCTCAGTTACCGATGTGTCTCCCTCTATATAGCGTGCGGTCTTCACAAAAGTCCCGTCGTATGCCGTGAATGTCACTGTATAGGTATCTTTTCCGTGGAAAACCCTCTCGCTCGTTTTTGTGAATACATATCCTCTGAATCTGCTTAGATCCATCAGCCCGTCTCTGGTATTGTAATCAACCAGATAGCCCCATATGTCGATGAAACGGATTCCGTCAAAGTCAGGGTCTTCCCTCGTATCCATATAATGGTCGTCTGGTTCCTCATGATTGCAGAACGTGTGCGGGTTAATATAATCCAGGTACTTCGGTATTGTTATCCTGTCCGGATATACATACTGAAACGCCCACGCTCCGATGTCTCCGACAGTATCCGGAATATCCAGATTCTTCAGCGATCCGCAGTTTGAGAACGAATACGGCTCGAGTTTCGTTACGGTCGACGGTATCTTAAGTGTAACACCCGCTTTATCGGGGGGACACGTTATGAGTGTGGTCACGTCTTTGTTGTAAAGTACACCGTCGATGATACAGAAGGATGTGTTTCCCGAACCGACGGTAATCGTCGACAGAGATTCACAGTTTTTGAATATCCCGTATCCGATAAATGTGACAGAATCCGGAATAAATACCGAAGTCAGTGATTTGCATTTTTCAAAAGCAAAACATCCGAGGGATGTGACTGAATTACCGATAGTCACGGAAGTGAGTCCCGTACAGCCCTGAAATGCAGCTTCTCCGACGGAAGTGACAGAATCTCCGATTACAATCGTTTTTACGGATTCGACGAGGTGCTTGTACGAACAGTCGCGATAGGCTATAGGTATCTCACCCGATCCGGAAAACTCAAGTTTTCCTGTATCGGGATCGAATGTCCACGTGACTTCTCCGGATGTACCGCTGTATGCAACATCCGCCTCCGAATCACAGGATGACATAACGGACAACAGCGCAAATACAACCGCGGCTGCCGCTACAGCGAATATAATGCACCGTATCGGTGTGAATCCGTTACTCCTTCCGGAGACACTTTTCAGAGAGTCCACACTGATGTATTTCGTCACCTAAATTAAATACTTACATTCTTAAACACGGAAATACCGAAGGAAAAACTGACCTTCATATTTATATACGGGGTACTTTTAATCACCCCCCTGTAAGGAGTCATAGAAATGAGTGCCGATTTGCCGATGGAGAGCCCGGATGAGGATGTAACACGTGTACGTCTTCCCAACATCAAAGAAGGGGAGATGTTCGGTATCGCAGACCAACTGCTCGGAGCATCCAAAATAAGGGTTATGTGCGAGGACGGCACGTCCAGGGTCGGAAGAATCCCTGGAAAAATCAAGAAGAGGATGTGGATCAGAGAGGGAGATCTTCTGATCATATCCGTTTGGGACTTCCAGCCCGATAAGTGTGACGTAAGATTCCGTTACACCAAAACACAGGCAGTCAACCTCAGTAAGAGAGGAAAGGTCCCGAAGAACCTCGATATATTCTGAAACGGTGTGATCGCGTGCCGTCGTATGATGAGATTTATGCTCACTTAGAGCGTCATGTCGACGAGCTGAAGACAAACAGAACCGGAGACGAAAGACATACCGAAGGAGAAGTCTTCGACAAACAGACTCTCCTGGTCATCTATGACTTCATGACCGCCGGTTATATCGATTCGGTACATTACACAATATCCACCGGAAAAGAAGGAAACGTTTTCTACGTCACGGACGAAGACGGAGATCCTTTTGCACTCAAAATTTTCAGAACTTCCACTTCTACATTCAAGCGTGTATCGAAGTACATCGAAGGAGATCCGAGATTCAAAGGTCTGTGCGGTAACAGAAGAAAACTGATTTACGCATGGACGAATAAAGAATTCAAGAATCTCAGAAGGTATCACGTGAACAATATACGTGTACCCGAACCGATAGAATTCGAGAAAAACTGTCTTCTCATGGAATACATCGGAGACAGCAACGGTCCCGCCCCGCAGCTCAAAGATGCGGAACTGAAAAGACCGAATATGACATACAAAGAATGCATCTCATTCATAGTCGACGGATACAGAAAAGCACATCTCATACACGGCGACCTGAGTGAGTACAATATCCTCATGTGGAAAGACAAACCCGTACTGATCGATTGCGGACAGGCACTTACGTCCGATCACTTCAATGCGAAAGACTTCCTTATGAGGGACATAACGAACCTGAACAGGTTCTTTAAGAACAGAGATGTTGACATCATGGATCCCGATGAGATCCTCGAAAAAGCAATGAGCGGAGATGAGAAAGAATGAGATCCATAAGGATACCTCAGGACAGAGTAGGCACCATAATCGGTACCAAAGGAGAGACGAAGAAGATGATTCAGAATATTTCCGGTATCAGCTTCGATGTGGATACGGAAGGAGAGGTCATCATACACGACGAAGTCGAGACTGCCGATCCCCTCATGGCTCTGAAAATCATCGACGTAGTCAAAGCAATCGGGAGAGGATTCGCACCGGACAGAGCGACAAGACTCTTCGACGACGATGAATACCTTGAAGTTGTCGATCTCAAAGAATTCGTGGGAGGAAGGAACAACCAACTCTCGAGAATCAGAGGAAGGCTCATCGGTACCGGCGGTAAGACAAGACAGATTATCGAAGATCTTACCGGCTGTTATGTTACAATTTACGGAAACACCGTAGCGCTTATCGGAAATTCCATAAGTCTTCCTGTTGCGAAACATGCCGTGGAACTCATTCTCAACGGCAGCGAACACGCCACTGTGTACCACTACCTTGAGAGCCAGAGACCCAGACTCAGAATAGCCGAAATGGGATTCGATCTGTGAGGTGTCAGACATGGAAGAATGGATCACAGAGGAACTCCTCGCTAAGGCAGCGGAAGTTGTTAAGGAAGGTGTCTGCGACAGATGTCTCGGCAGAATGTTCGGAAAGGTAAGTACGGGCATGACAAACGACGTCAGAGGGGCATTTATCCGCGAAGCACTGAAAGAAACGGGACGTGAAGGAAAAATACAGAGTCCGTGCCCTATGTGCGACGATGTCTTCGAAATGATGGACCGTTTCGCGGATGCAGTTGCGGAAAGCGTGAATTCCGTCGAATCGGATAACTTCCTTGTAGGCAGCAGAGTCGACCCTTCGCTTCTCAAGAAAGAGAAGGAAATGATTGAAAAACTCGGTCTCGAACAGAGCGAAAGCATCAAGACCGAACTCAACAGAGAGATCGGAAAACTGGCACTGCCCATGATCCACCGTCCCGTGGAATTCAAAACACCGCAGGTTGTCGCATGTATAGATACACGTTTCGCCGAAGTATCATTGGATATTTCGCCGATATTCATCTACGGACGTTACAACAAACTCAGCAGGGAAATCCCGCAGACAATATGGCCGTGCAGAGTATGTCACGGAAAGGGATGTCCCAGATGCAACGGCACAGGCAAAATGTACCAGACATCTGTGCAGGAGGTAATCGGAGATATAGCACTCGAGATGTCCGGCGGACAGGAACACTTCTTCCACGGAATGGGAAGGGAAGATATCGACGCACTCTGCCTCGGAGAAGGCAGACCCTTCGTCCTCGAAATCAGCAGTCCGCGTATCCGCGACATCGATCTCGACGAACTCGAGATGAGGGCAAACCAATCCGATCTGGCTAATTATCACAATCTCCGCTTTGTACCCAGGGAAGAAGTCCAGAGGGTAAAGACAGCCACACCTACTAAGACATATAGGGTTAAAGTAAAGGCAAATGGCAAAGTTAATAAAGAAGCAGTAGATAACACGGCCTTATCGTTCAAGAATATATGCTTGGACCAAAGGACCCCCCAGCGTGTCGAGCACAGGCGTGCCGACCTCGTGAGGAACAGAACAATCCTTTGGGTAAAGGCAGATAACATCGGCGACGACACTTTCGAGCTCACACTCGAGACCGAATCCGGGACTTATGTCAAGGAATTCGTGTCCGGTGACGACGGAAGAACGCAGCCGAACTTCTCGGACGCATTGGGTATCCAATGCAAGGTCGAGGAATTGGACGTAATAGCGATCAACGATCAATGAGGGATTCAAATGCAAGCATCCAGAGGATTAAGGACAAAGACCCGCACGCTTCTCCAGAAAAAGCCGAGGGCACGCGGACTCTCACCAATCACGAAAGGATTCCAGACATTCGAGAATGGAGAGAAAGTCAACATCATCATCGACCCCAGCGTACACAAGGGAATGCCGTTCTCCAGGTTCCACGGTCTCACAGGAGTCATCGTCGGACAGAGGGGTTCCGCATACGAAGTAAATGTCAAATCGGGCAACAAGACCAAGATGGTCGTAGCACGTCCCGAGCACCTTGTTAAGAACTGAGGTGAATGAAATGTCTGAGCAATATGTTACGTTGGCAGAAGTCAGAGACCTCCTCACCGAAGCAAATGAGAAGAGAGGGGAACTCAGCACGATTCAGAAATCTGCGATGGCACATGCTCAGACCATCGCCAAGATCACGAAAGAAGAAGCAGACCAGATTGTCGAAAGGACACAGGCTCTCGATTTCGTGACCGAAACGACCTCATACAAGATCGCAGACATCCTTCCGAAGTATCCTGAGGACGTTCGCGCAATATTCGCGAAAGAAAGGATTACTCTCGAACCCGATGACATTCAGAAGGTTTTGGACATCGTAGCTGAATATCTCTGAGCATCCGAGGGATACTATGGAAGAATACGCTTACATTCTTGATTACTTGGCACAGGGCATGAACCTCTCCAAAAAAGAGGCACTGTGCTACGCAGTCGGCGAGGAGGAGTTCAAACTTTTCGAACTCGTTCCCAAAGCCGGTGCGATCATTCAGTTGGATGAAAGGGTCTACATCGGTAAAGACCCCAAACTCAGGACACACATCGACCACGTGAAGAGACGTGTCGGATACAGCGACCTTACGGCAACGGCTACATCCGAACTTGAGTATGTCGTAAAAGACATAGTCAATGCGAATCCTCAGAAATACATCAAGTTCTACAACGAGGCAGGACCCATATCGATCAGGAAGCACCTTCTCGAAGAGCTCCCCGGACTCGGTAAGAAAACCGTTACGGAAATCCTCAACGCACGTAAGGCAGGTCCCTTCAAGGACTTCGAAGACCTGAAAGCAAGGGTACCCGTACTCAAGGACCCCGCCAAGCTCATCGTGGACAGAATTGTCCTCGAAATTTCCGACCGCGACAGAAGACACTACATCTTCATCCAGAGATGAACCCAGAAGAGACTTCCCGGCTCATCCAGCAGACTGGAGTCGTTCCGAAGAAGAGCAAAGGTCAGAATTTTCTCACGGATGCACGTGTCGCCCAGAGACACGTGGAACATGCCGGAATAGAGAAGAACGACAGGGTACTCGAAGTAGGTCCCGGTCTGGGAATTCTTACCGACATTCTGGTTCGGAAATCCGACGATGTCACATGCATCGAATTGGATGAAATTCTCGCGGATTATATCGAGGGCACATACGGAGATAAAGTAAAACTCATCAGAGGGGATGCGATGAAAATCGATTTCCCTCCTTTCGATGTGTTTGTAAGCAATCTTCCGTACAGTATCTCCACGCCCGTGATATTCAAACTTCTGAAATACGATTTCAGAAAAGCAGTGGTTATGGTGCAGAAAGAATTCGCAGACCGTATGGTTGCGGATGTCGGTACCGACGATTACTCAAGACTTACCGTGGGACTGTACTACAGAGCGGAATGTCACATTCTTGAGACTGTTCCCGCATCGAGATTCAATCCGAGACCGAAAGTGGATTCCGCCATCGTCGAAATAATACCCAGAAAGGCACCTTTTGACGTGAAAGACGTGAGTCTTTTCTTCAGAATAACCGAGATAACGTTCAACCACAGAAGGAAGAAAATCGGAACTTCTCTCAAATCGGCAGGACTCATTCCGAAAGATGCCGATCTTCCCTATCTGGATATGCGCGTCGAAACCCTCACTCCCGAACAGATCGGCGAACTCTCAGATGCCGTTTACGCACTGAAGTCTGTCGGAGAGTGACTCCTTTTAAGATAAATTAAAAGGTCTGAGATTTATACAGTCACCGATCGCATGCAGATAGGTATTGTCGGGAAACCGAACGTAGGCAAATCAACATTCTTCGGAGCAGCCACAATGGCGCCCGTTGAGATAGCAAACTACCCATTCACGACTATCGCCGCCAACAAAGGTGTGGGATACGTCAGGTCGAAATGTCCCTGTAAGGAACTCGGTGTCAAGTGCACACCTCACAACTCGGGATGTGTCGACGGAATCAGAATGATTCCCGTGGAATTATTGGATGTTGCAGGCCTCGTACCCGACGCATGGCAGGGAAAAGGACTCGGAAATCAGTTCCTCGACGATCTGAGACAGGCTGACGCACTGATCAATGTGATAGATGTCAGCGGTTCCACCAACATCGATGGAATCCCCGGAAAGCCCGGAGAGAACGACCCGCGCGAAGATATCGAATTCCTGAGAAGGGAAATCGACCTCTGGATAAGGGAAATACTCAAAGACGGATTCGGAAAGATGGCCCGTACCGCAAAGATGACAGGTGCGAAGCCCGAATCATTGATTTACGAGAGACTTGCCGGATTAAAGATTACGGAAGCACAGGTCAAGAAAGCGCTTTTGGAAATCAATCCTCCCGCGGATCCCACAAAATGGGACGACGAAATGATGCTCAAAATCGCCATGAAAGTCAGGGAATACGGCAAACCTATGATTGTTGCGATGAACAAGGCGGATATCGCTCCCGACGGAAACGTGGAATTGGTTCAGAGCATCAACGACATGAACGTCG
Organism: Anaerovoracaceae bacterium; assembly: GCA_963625795.1. Classification (GTDB taxonomy): domain Archaea; phylum Thermoplasmatota; class Thermoplasmata; order Methanomassiliicoccales; family Methanomethylophilaceae; genus Methanarcanum. The sequence goes on along the minus strand of CAVFUJ010000002.1, from coordinate 17,072 downwards.
TCACAATGGCGGAAACCGAGTTGGCTTTAAAGAAGGCTGCAGAGAAAGGCGTTGTTAACTATGTTCCGGGCGACAAAACATTCACCGTGAAAGAAGGAGTCAAGCTTAACGAACCGCAGAAGAAAGCTCTCGACTACATGAAAGAGAACATGGACAAATACGGCGGAACAGGCGTACAGGCATGTCTTGAGAAGGCAGCATTCGAAATGCTCGATTTAATCACGGTATATCCTGTGGAAGACGAGAACAAATACACCGATCACTTCGGCCGTGTTCTTCCCGATGCGTATCTCCTTCCCAGAGGATCCACCGCAAGAGATCTTGCGTACAAAGTCCACACGGAACTCGGAGAGAAATTCATCCGTGCGGTAAACGCAAAGACCAAACGTACCGTCGGTGCGGATTATGTGTTACTTGACGGCGATGTTATAAGGATTGTAGCCAACAAATGAGGATCGATCATGGAAGAGTGGGACGTAAGGATACTGAGTGCCTCATACCGCAGGGACAATGACGATGCAGTCATCGAACTCTTCGGTAAAACGAGAAACAGAGAATCCATCGTCCTGCTCTTCCGCGGTTTTCATACATATTTTCATGTAATCAATCCCCGTAAGAGTCTCGCTTCGGAACTTGCGAGAGATGACAATATCATCTCGACGGAAGAGGACACTCTCCTGTACAGAGGAGAAAACACGGATGTCCTGAAGGTTGTACTGAAATATCCGTGGATGATGTCCGAGTACAGGAACAGATTCAGAGGTTCGTACCATCTTCTCGCTGCGGATATCGGCTACACTGACAGATTCATCTATGATATGGATATGGGTTCGTGTATCCGTGTCAGAGGAGAAAGAACGGAAGGGGAATATGCGACAGATATCGTCGCAGAGATGAAATCGTTTGAGAACATCGATTCCTTCGACCCGGGACTTAAGATTTTATCGTTTGATATCGAAAACAGCGTTCTGCATGATTTTCTTTTGACGATCTGTTCATGCGTTTACGAGAACGGCGAAATCCGCAACTGCGAAGCGGCTACGGGCAGCGAGAAAGAAATCATAGAAAAATTCAGTGAAATTATACTGAAAGAAGATCCCGACGTAATCACGGGATACAACATCGACAATTACGATATCTCGAAGATTACGGAACGTGCGAAGATTGCCAAAGCTGAAGATAAGATCAGATGGGGACGTGACTACGGTCACCCGAAGAGATTCTCCGAGAAATTCTGGAAAGTCAAAGGAAGACTTATCGTCGATGCATGGTGGGCCGTAAGAAGAGAATTAAGACCGAAACAGGAAACTCTGAACGCTGTTTCGATGCAGTTATTCGGCGAATCCAAATTGGATGTCAATCCGATGTACATGGATGAAGAATGGTCCAAAGACAGCAAAAAGGTCATAGAATACTGCTTCAAAGATGCCGAGCTGGCACTGAAGATTCTTCTGCATGTGGGAACCGTCAGGAAAGGAATGGATCTCGCCGCCGTTTCGTTATTACCGGTGGAAGATGTGCTTACTTCGGGTACTTCCACACTTGCCGATTCTTTACTCATAAGGAAAGCCGACAGAGAAAAGATCGGTGTCCCCATGACAGGAAAAATGACGAGAACGGATCAGATTGAAGGCGGGTATGTTCACACAATGAATCCCGGACTTTATCACTGGGTCTGTGTCCTCGACTTCAAATCGATGTATCCTTCGCTGATTATCGCGAAGAACATCTGTTTCACCACACTCTCGCCCGACGGAGAGATTGTGAGTCCCGACGGTTCCACGAGATATCTCTCGAAAGAGAAACGTGTAGGTTTACTGCCGAGAATTCTCGAAGGTCTGATGAGACAGAGAGATGAAATCAAAGCCAAAATGAAGACAACCGAAGACAAAGACGAATATCACTATCTCGACGGTCTTCAGGCTGCGGTGAAGGTTCTCATGAACACATTCTACGGCGTGTTTGCGTCATCATTCTACAGATTCACAGACAAGAGCATCGGTTCGTCGATTACCGCATTTGCGAGACAGACAGTCAAGAGTATCATAAACGAAGTGGAATCGGAAGGAATCGGTGTAATCTATTCCGATACCGACTCGGTTTTCATGCAGTCTCCCGAGAAGAACATGGAAGGTGCCGTTACCTTCGGAAAGAAGATGGCGGACCGTTTCTCAAAAGACGGAGGAACGTTGGAGTTCGAGAAAATTCTCGAACCGCTGTTTACGCACGGCGTGAAAAAGAGATACGTCGGAAGGATTGTCTATCCGAAGAAAGAAGACGAATTACTTGTGAGAGGATATGAAGTAAGACGTTCGGATTCGTTCGATCTTCAGTCCGAAGTATTGATGAAACTCTTCGAGTACGTTTTGGATGAGAAAGATGACGAAGCACTGTCTCTGGCACGTGACACTGTCCGCGATCTTCTTGCGGAGAAGGTTCCCGCAGACAAACTCGTAATATCCAAAGGATGCAAAGGATTGGATGCGTACGAGAATCCCGAGAGGATGGCGAACGTTCAGGCTGCAAAGAAACTCATCGCCCTCGGTTATGACTTTATTCCGGGAATGAAAGTGTCGTGGATTGTAACGGATTCCAAGACATCTCCGCAGACAGTGGAACCGTATGTGAGCGGTACCGAATTCAAAGGGAAGCCCGATTACAGATATTATGCGGAAAGGATTGCTACAACCGCATCGAGGATTACGGAAGTGTTCGGTTGGAGCGAGAAGGACATGATGATGGGTTCGCAGCAGTCCACTCTCTTCGACAGTTTCGAAAGGAAACCGAAGAAGACTGTTCCGAAGGAAGCACCGAAGAAACCTGCGGCTGCGCCGAAAGCGAAAAACACCAAGCTTTCGGATTTCTTCTGATTGAGATAAAATCAGTGCTCCTCAGCCCTGTAGTTTTCTACGACATTTCTACGACATTGGATGTGTCGTAGAAACCATTCTGTTTTCCTTCGAAATAACTTAGGAATTATGCAATACCCAGAGTGTCTGAATGGGCCTTTCTGATGTAGGTAACTTTTCTACGACATTTCTACGACATTTCTACGACAAGGAAACGACACGTCGCGTGTCGTTTCCTTGTCGTTTGCTGTAGGCATCACCCTTTACAACGACTGGAAAAACACGAATTTCAGACAGTACCAATTTATATACCATCATGCTTACAACCATCTGCGCAAGTTTGATTGCGACGGAAATGTACCCTAACGGGCGAATCCGAACAGGTGATTAAAATGTCCGATGAGACAACACAGGAAGTTAAGTCTGTGAGCGGTAAGAGCATGTACTCTTACATCGCAGACGCATGGAAGAACCCCTCGAAATCCTACCTCAAGGAGCTCAACAAAGAGCGCCGTATTGCATGGAAGAGAGAGGAGAACTTCGTCCGCATTGACAAACCGACAAGACTCGACAAAGCCAGAAACGTTGGATACAAGGCAAAACAGGGTTACGTCCTCGTCAGGGGAAGGGTCAGAAAAGGATCCTTCGGAAAGAGGAAGATCAAAGCAGGAAGGAGAGCCAAGAGAAAGGGTATCCTTCAGATCACAGTCGGTAAGAGTATGCAGAGAATTGCAGAGGAGAGGGCTCAGAAGAGATTCCCCAACCTTGAGGTTCTCAACTCATACTGGGTCGGTGCAGACGGACAGTACGAGTGGTACGAGATTATCCTCGTCGACCCCGCACACCCCGTCATCCAGGCGGACCCCAAGATCAACTGGATCTGCTACAACACCCAGAAAGGCCGTGTCTACCGCGGTAAAACCTCTGCAGGACAGAAAGGTCGCGGTATGAGCGTCAAAGGAAAGGGTGCCGAGAAGGTCAGACCCTCGGTCAGAGCCAACGGCAGAAGAGCCAAGTGATCTCAGTTTCAAACTTCTTCCCTCCCGTTCATACGGGAGGGTTCACAATTATTCTCCGATTTGTTCGTCGTATTCCGGAAGATTGTTCTGTTTCGGATGTCAGTAACACGATTTACAAATTATTAATAACAATAATAGCCATATTCAAAACCGTCAGTGAAGTGAAACAGTGAAGGCGTTGATCTTCGACATTATCCACGGCGGCGAGATAATCGCCGAAAGGTTGATTGAATCCGGTAATGAAGTGTACTGTGTCGATGTGTACAAATCGGCAAAACAGGAAATCAAAAACAAAGTAATCGGAATGGGCGCACACTTATCTGAAACTGCACCCCCAGGTCATTACGACATTCTGATAGCGCCTTCGCACTGTCCCGCGGAAGCATTCCTTAACGGCGAAATAACATTCGATGAGAAGATAACTTTTCATCAGGCCGTCGGAAAACTGATTGACGATAAGAGATTCCGTATCGAAGTAACCGGAGTCAAAGGAAAAACCACGTTGTGTTACATACTGGCACATATCCTTGACAGAGCCGGAAAGAAAGTATTTCTTCACACCTCACGCGGACAGGGGCCGTACATTTCCGGAAAACATCGTATTGAAAAAACACTGAGTATCGCGCCTACTTCACTTCTCACCCTTCCCGAAGGAGATTATGATGCCGTAATCGCAGAAGTCTCCCTCGGAGGTTCCGGAAAAGCCGATATTGCCGTGATAACCAATTTACTCGAAGATTACGGCATAGCGAGAAACACCGGAAAAGCATCGGCATCCAAAGCCTCCGTACTTACAGACAATATCAATATAGCCGAATCGTCCGAACTCACATTCTGGGAAAAGTACGGAAAGAAAGTGATTCCGTACGGCGGAAATGTAAAACTGAACTCAAATCCCGTATTGGACGAACCGTTGGATCTCACAGTAAATTACAACGGCGAACATCGCATAGAATTCGGAAGAGAATTCCTCGGGCTTGAATACATACATGCAATCGATGCCGCCCTCACCGTATGCGAAAACATGTCAGTTCCGGCCGAAACCGTCATCGACGCTCTTGAATCATTCAGAGGAATCCCCGGAAGAGGCGAGATAAAGAAAGACGGAAACAGACTGACTATCATCGAAAGAAATCCCGGAATTTCCCACATATCTATCGATTCTACATTATCGACACTCGGAAAAATGAATGCGCTTGACAGACTGACAGTCATTCTCGACCCCGTGAACAAAAGAGTCTGCGATAAATTGGATGTTGAACGTATCAGAGACGTTGTCTCGAAATACAACGTTCCGCTGACAATAATGAATGCAGGCGAAGAAATGCCGAAAACGATGTCCGACATTACACTTATACTGATTAAAGAAGGATATCAGTGACTGTGCATCATCCGATGTGGTGCATATGGCCGTTCACAGGCGACACCATCGTCAGTTTACCTCTGAGAACACCTTTCATAGATGCAATCTCTCCGGAAATCTTCTTCAGATCTTTCAGTTTCCCTCTTATGAAAAGCGACACCATGTATTTCTTATCGTCAAGAGAAATGTATGTGGAAGAAAGCACATCGCCGCCGAGTGTACGCTGAGTGTTCATGAGTTTTTCGGTAATTCCCGTAACCGAAGAATCGAAAACCGCGGTAATCAAACCGACCATAACCTGATTCTCATCTTTCCATTCATTCTCCGAGAGATTGTCTCTGATCAAATCACGTATCGCTTCGCTGCGGCTTACGTATCCTCTTTCGGAAATATGACGGTCGAAGAGTTCGAGAAGTTCCGGGTCAAGTGAAACACCGATACGGGATACGCTGTCCATGAAAACAGTACCTGTGTTCCGGAGTTATAATCTTTCAGTAATACGAAATTGAAAATCTGATGCAATTCATATGCTGAAATATGTATTTTTTATGATTTCAACGGGAATTCCGCACAACCCATACAACTCAGAGGGAATACCTCTCGTAAACCGTCGGACAGTGTTTTCGCTCATTCATTCAGTATAAAGCACATGCCGTATGTCCTTCATATCATAATATCTAATTCAAATCGATTTCATTAGACATTTGTCTAATTCAATCGAAAAAATACAAACATACATCCGCCAAATCAGAAATCTTTATATTTAACGTGTATATACGAACCACTCATGACTAACGGCAGACTTGATGCGGTCGAAAGTGCATGCAGAAAAGAGCCCCTGGTTGCCGAACCTCCGGCGAAAATGACATCGGAATACTTCGGTTGCAAGGTGTTCAACAGATCGGCCATGAGGAGATACCTCTCGTCCGACACCAGAAGGATGGTCTACGAATCCATCGAGCAGGGCGTGACACTTGACAAATCTGTTGCCGAATATGTTGCAGCGGGAATGAAGCAGTGGGCGATGGATCTCGGTGCGACACACTACACACACTGGTTCCAGCCTCTTACCGGAGGTACCGCCGAGAAACACGATTCGTTCTCCGAACCCTACGGACGCGACGGATCCCTGGAAGTCTTCAGCGGAAAACTCCTCTGTCAGCAGGAACCCGATGCATCCTCGTTCCCGAACGGAGGTCTCAGAAACACATTCGAGGCAAGAGGATACACCGCATGGGACCCTTCCTCACCGGCATTCGTTCTCGACGACTGTCTCTGTATTCCCACAGTATTCATTTCATACACAGGCGAAGCTCTTGACTACAAGACACCTCTGCTGAAATCGATCTCCGCGGTAACGAAAGCAACCAAGGATATCCTTACTTACTTCGGACTCGGAGACGAGATGGTTCAGTCCTATCTCGGATGGGAACAGGAATACTTCCTTGTAGACAGGGATTTATTCTCAACACGTCCCGATCTTGTAATGACAGGACGTACCCTTCAGGGACACAACAGCTCCAAGAACCAGCAGTTGGACGACCACTACTTCGGTGCGATTCCTTCAAGAGTGTTCGAATTCATGAGAGAACTTGAGTTTGAAGCATACAAACTCGGAATTCCCATCAAAACAAGGCACAACGAAGTTGCTCCGAACCAGTTTGAAATCGCTCCTGTATACGAGGAAGCAAACCTTGCTGTGGATCACAACCTCCTGCTGATGTCTCTGATGAAGGATGTCGCAGAGAAACACGGGTTCGAAGTATTACTTCATGAGAAGCCCTACGAAGGCGTAAACGGTTCCGGTAAGCACTGCAACTGGTCTCTCGGTACCGTCAGCGGAATAGGATTGCTCTCGCCGGGAAAGACAAGCGAAGAGAACCTCAGGTTCCTTGTGTTCATGAGCAACATCCTGAAAGCGGTGTACGACAACAACGCACTGCTCAAGGCTTCGATCATGACTGCGACAAACGCACACAGGCTCGGTGCAAACGAAGCACCTCCCGCGATCATCTCGTCATTCCTCGGAAAGACCGTAAGCGAAGCGTTCACCGAACTGCTCAACACCAAAGAAATGGTCAAGATCAAGGGAAAGAAGACACACCGTCTCGGAATCCCGCAGATTCCCGAACTCCTTGTGGATAACACGGACAGGAACAGAACATCTCCGTTCGCATTCACGGGAAACAGGTTCGAGTTCAGAGCCGTAGGTTCGTCTGCAAACTGCTCCGCACCCATCGCGGTACTGAACACAATAGTTGCAAGTCAGCTCACCGAGTTCAAGAAAGCGGTCGATGCAAGAATCGCAAAAGGCGAAGATGTCATGGCGGCACTGCTCAACGAAACACGTGAGACATACAGAGCATGTCAGAAGATCTGCTTCGACGGAAACGGTTACTCCGAAGAATGGAAGAAGGAAGCGGCAAAGCGCGGTCTCGACTGCGAATCATCCGCACCTGTCACATTCGATGCGTTCACCTCAGAGAAATCGATCAAAGTCTTCACCGAATCGAACGTCCTTACGGAAGTCGAACTCAGAGCGAGAAACGAAGTCTACTGGGAAACCTACAGTAAGAAGGTCGAAATCGAAGCAAGGACACTCAGAGACATGGCTCTCAACCACCTGTTACCTGTGGCGGTAAGCTACAAAGCAGGACTGCTCGACATCGTCTGCAAAGCCAAGGAAGTATACGGCGACGGATACACCGAGTACACCAAGTACGAAATGTCCCAGATCGGAGAGATTTCGAAGAGCATCTGCGAAGTCTTCAGGTACTGCGGAATGATTGAAGAGGAATGTAACAAACTCGATAAACTCGAGAGCCGCGAACAGGCAGTCGGATTCCACGATAAGATCGTTCCCATGATGGCCGAGATCAGATCTCAGCTCGATTCGCTCGAAATGATCATCGACGATCAGAAGTGGCCTATGCCCAAGTACAGAGAACTCCTGTTCATAAGCTGAAGATGGTTGTATGCCGGAAAGGACAGGTCTCTACGACCCGGAGTATGAGAGGGACTCATGCGGTGTCGGTCTTGCACTGAACATCGACGGTACCAAGAGCCACCGTATTGTGGAATACGGTCTGAGGATTCTCGACAACATGGAGCACCGCGGTGCCGAGAACGCAGACGGCAGGACCGGAGACGGTACGGGAATTACCGTACAGGTTCCGCACTCATTCTTTGTGTCGCTGGGGATCCATGTTCCCGAAGCCGGAAGATACGGCGTCGGGAACATCTTCCTTCCCAAGGATGAAAACAACCGTGAGAAATGTCTTTCGATTCTGAGAGAAGAATGTGAGAGATACGGCGTATACGAGATTCTCTGCAGAGAGATGCCCGTGAACCATGAAGCTCAGGGGCCGATGGCGGAGAAGAGCGAACCGTATATCGTACAGATTTTCCTGACGAGTTACGACAGTCAGGAGACTCTCGAACGTAAGTTATATTCAATAAAACTCAGAACTGCGAACAGAATAGCTTCATCCGATATTGTCGGTAAGGAAGACTTCTACATCTGCAGTCTTTCCACCCGTACGGTCACGTACAAAGGTATGCTTACACCCGGGCAGATAAGCGAATATTATCTCGATTTATCCGATCCGAAGTTTGAGAGTGCAATCGCAATGGTTCACTCGAGATTCAGTACCAACACCTTCCCGATGTGGAAGCTGGCACAGCCGTTCAGAATGCTCTGTCACAACGGCGAAATCAATACCATCAGATCAAACAGATCCTGGATGGGCGCAAGAGAAAGCGTGTTGGAATCCGATCTGTTGCCGGATCTGAAAGAACTGTTCCCGATAGTACAGCCGGGAATGAGCGACAGTGCATCGTTGGATAATGTATTCGAATTCCTCACTATGGCGGGAAAGAGCATTCCGAATGCACTGTCGATGCTTATACCCGAATCGTGGAACAACAAAAACCCCATCCCCGATTCGTTAAGAGCGTATTACGAATACAATTCAATCCTCATGGAGCCGTGGGACGGTCCCGCTGCAGTACTTTTCACAGACGGAAGATACGCAGGAGGAATGCTCGACAGGAACGGACTCCGTCCTGCGAGATATACCGTAACAACGGACGGACTGTTCATTCTCGCATCCGAAGCGGGTGTGATTCAATTCCCCGAATCGGAAATCAAAGAATCGGGACGTCTCAAGCCCGGAAAGATGATAATGATCGATACCCAGGAAGGAAAGATTCTCCGTGACAAGGAAATCAAATCATCGTTATCCTCCGCATATCCTTACAGGGATTGGCTCGACAGAAACCGTCTCAATCTTGATGAGGTTTCATCGGGAAGAACAGTAGGACGTTCCGTAGAAGATTACGATTTCAGAAAAGCGGAGTTCGGATACACCGAGGAAGATGTTAACAAAATAATGGTTCCCATGATGCTTCAGGCGAAGGAGCCCATAAGTTCCGCAGGGAATGATACGGCAATTCCGATTTTATCCGATACGCATCACAGACTGTTCGATTATTTCAGACAGTCATTCGCACAGGTCACGAATCCTCCTATCGATCCGATAAGAGAAGAATTGGTGATGTCTCTGACAGGTTACATCGGCTCAATTCACAGGAATATGCTGATGCCGTCGCCTGAGAACTGCAGAATTATCAAAGTAAAACATCCTGTGATTACAAACAGAGAGTTAGATCTCCTGATGAATCTCAGATACAGAGGATTCAGAACCGTTGTAATCTCTACTTTGTTCACAGAGGAAGAAGGATTGGAAAAAGCGTTGGAACGCATATGCTCCATGGCAGACGATGCCGTGAAGAGCGGCGGTTCGTATATTGTACTCTCGGACAGAGGTGCGGATGCAACTCACATACCGATTCCTTCCGTACTTGCGGTATCTGCGGTTCACCAACATCTCATCGAAGAAAGACTGAGACTTCAGACAGATATTATCGTGGAATCCGGAGAACCGAGAGAAGTTATGCACTTCGCACTCCTGTTCGGATACGGTGCGAACGTTGTCAATCCGTACATGGCGTACGCAGTGATTGAGAAGACACTTTCCGAGAATACCGATATGAGAATCGATGTCGGAACGGCGGAACGTAATTACATCACGGCAGTGGAAAAAGGCATACTGAAAATAATGTCGAAGATGGGAATCGCTACGCTGCGTTCGTACAGAGGTTGCATCCTTTTCGAGGCTCTGGGTATTTCGGAAAACGTCTGTAAAAAGTATCTCGGAAACACCGTTTCGGGAATAGACGGTTTAACCTTGGATGATATCGAAAAAGAAGCGGAAGCGTTCCATGCGGATGCCGTTAATAATGAGCACTCCGAAAACAAAGAAAGACATTCGTGGACTCCGTCCGCGGTTAAATCGTTACGCGAAGCTGCATCTAATAACGATATTGATGCATACAACAGATTCAGAAATACAATCGATTCCGAGAAGATTTTCATCCGCGATGTGATGGATTTTGCATCATCGGATTCAATTCCGTTGGATGAAGTGGAATCCGCAGAATCGATAATGAAACACTTCGTTGCGGAAGGAATTTCATTCGGTGCAATCAGCAAGGAAGCCCACGAAACAATTGCGGAAGCGATGAACGGTATCGGAGCACGCAGTAACACCGGAGAAGGCGGAGAAGGATCTTACAGATTCAAACCCGTCAACGGAAAGGATATTTCTTCAAAAATCAAGCAGATTGCTTCGGGAAGATTCGGTGTAACCGCGGAATATCTTGTCAATGCCGAGGAAATTCAGATTAAGGTTGCACAGGGTGCTAAACCGGGTGAAGGAGGACAGCTTCTTTCGCATAAAGTCGATGCTGTAATCGCAGCGACAAGACACTGTATTCCAGGGATCACTCTCATCTCGCCCCCTCCGCATCATGATATTTATTCGATCGAAGATCTCAAGCAGCTCATCTACGATCTCAAATGCATCAACCCGAGTGCCAGAATAAGCGTAAAGCTTGTTGCGGAAGCAGGTGTCGGAACCGTGGCGGCGGGTGTTGTCAAAGCCGGTGCGGATGTTATACTGATCTCAGGTGCCGACGGAGGTACGGGAGCAAGTCCTGTTTCTTCGATGAAATATGCGGGAATGCCCTGGGAATTGGGATTGTCCGAAGTACAGCAGACACTCATTCTTAACGATCTCAGAAAGAAAGTCATACTTCAGGTGGACGGACAGCTGAAAACGGGAAGGGATATTGTTATCGCATCCTTACTCGGAGCGGAGGAATTCGGTTTCGCCACGTCACTTATGGTGTCCATGGGATGTATTATGTGCCGTAAGTGCCAGACCAATATGTGTCCTGCCGGAATAGCGACACAGGATCCCGAAAGGAGAGCCAAATTCAAAGGCTGTGCAGAGGACATACAGAACTATCTGCGTATGGTCGCGGAAGATGTCAGAAGAATTCTTGCATCCCTCGGACTCAGATCCGTTTCGGAGGCTGTGGGGCGCTGCGATTTACTCGTACGCAGACCCGATGACGGCACAAGAGGCGACAGAGTCGATCTTTCACGTATACTCACGAAGATTAACGGAACGCAGTTATGTACCGAAGGACAGGGAGACATCGTCAAAGATGTCATCGATAAGAGAATCATCGCCAATGTGAAGGATCAGATTCAGACAGGTAAAGCTGTCGAACTCTCATACAGTCTGATTAACGTCGACAGATCTGTAGGAACGATGCTTTCCGGATCTGTCATAAAGAACGGTATCGATCTTGATGACAACTCGGTAAAAGTAAGATTCACGGGAACGGCGGGACAGAGTTTCGGTGCGTTCCTCTGTAAAGGAGTAACATTCACACTCGAAGGTCAGGCGAACGATTTCGTCGGAAAAGGTCTCTCGGGCGGACGTATCGCGATACGCCGCGGAGATCATAATCCGAAGGAGAATGTCATCGCAGGAAATACCGTACTTTACGGCGCAACTTCCGGAGAACTGTACATTGCAGGTTCGGTAGGAGAAAGATTCTGTGTCAGGAACAGCGGTGCAACAGCCGTTGCCGAAGGTGCGGGAGATCACTGCTGTGAGTACATGACAGGCGGACGCACCGTGATTATCGGAGATGTCGGAAGGAACTTCGCAGCAGGTATGTCTGCGGGTATCGCCTACGTACTCAACGATTCCGGAGATTTGGACCGTCACTGCAACATGGACATGGTGGAACTTTCACCTGTAGAATCCAAAGAAGACATGGATGAATTGGAAGGAATACTCCGTAACCACCTCAGATACACCGGAAGCAGGAAAGCGGAAGAACTGCTGAAAGATTGGAGTCACAACGTGACAAGATTCCTGAAAATCATGCCCATCGGATACAAACGTATCCTGGAATCTTCGTAAAAAATGAGATTTTCGAGCGGACGGGTTCCCCCGTCCGTTCGGTAAACCGCAGTTATGCTGTTTTCTTAGACGTAGTATACATGATGGAGATGTCTTTGTCTTCGTAATTGACAGTAATCTCCACAACACCGTCGGTAACCTGAGCTATCGTGACACAGTTGATATTGTCAAGATATACGCCGATGTGGTGAGTGTATGTCTCAGTCGTTCCGTCTTCGGATTTCAGATTGTACTGTACCTTCTGATACGAGGAACCGGAACCGCCTGTCTCTGCCTCAACCGCAATATCCGTTGCTCCCTCGGGTGCCCTGACTTTCACGGTTATAGGTCCGGAATCGGGGATGTCTGTTCCGACGTAGTCGATTTTTGCGTCTCCGTAGTAAAATTGAATGTTCTCGATAAGAGGCAGAGTTGCCGTAATCTTATGTTTGATTTCCTTCCATATTGCGTAGAGATTCACGGTCTGTCCCGATTTGAGGTCGACGGTGTCGCCGCTTTCATAAGTTTTACCGGAACCGTCACCCGCAGTGTTCCATGAAACGAAACTGTAACCGTCCCTGATGAAGAGATTCGGTGAAACTTTATCCGTTGCGGAAGTCACCGTGTCGGCTCCGCCTGAATCCTTACCGCCGTTTCCGTGGTAAATTACACTCCCTTTGACACCGCTGTCATCGGTACCTGAATTGTTGATCATCACTGCAGCGCCCACTCCTGCGCAGACAATTACGGCAGCGACAATCACTGCGATTGCAACCTTGTTCATGAGTGTCTTTACTGCGGGCATTCGATAAAAACACTGTCTGCCGCAGACACTTCACGATACAGTCGAATCGGATATAAGAAAGAAGAGCCAGATATTACGGAATCAGGGGTTTTCCAAACGGACGGGTTTCCCCGTCCGTTCGGGTTATTACATCAGGATTTTTTTTCCTTGCAACCTGAAAGGTAATAGATTTTGACATCTACATTGTCGTAATCGAACGTGATTTCGACTTCACCGTCAACCACTTTGTATGTCGGGGTGCATTTTGCATCTCCGGCATAGATGTTGATGACGTTTGTGTAGGTGTTAGTTACACCGTCCTTTTCCAGGTCGTAGACTATTGCGTAATACTCGTGTTCTACGCCGTCATCATCTTTGTAGGAAGTCAATCCGGCCGTGAGATTTGTCGCACCTGTCGGTACTTTGACGTTGAGGGTTATGGGACCCTTATCCGGAATAACCGTTCCGCTGTAGGTGATCTGTTCATTGCCGTAGTAGAAGGAAATGTATCCGAGGGGCGATGAAATCCTCAGCTCAATCATGTGTCCCCACATTGCATAGAGATCCACAGTCTCTCCGGATTTGAAATCGATAGTATCGTTTTCGACGTATGTCTTACCGGTACCGTCGCTTGCCGTGTTCCATCCTATGAACCTGTATCCTTCTTTTTCGAAGATATTCGGCATCACCTCATGACTCTTGGCAGTCATGATATCCAATCCCGTATCGCTTTTACCGCCGTTACCGTGATAATTCACCACGCCGTCTTTGGAGGCGTTATTACCCATCACCAATGCGGCTCCTGCGCCTGCGCAGACAATTATCACAACTGCAGCAACTGCAATTACAACCTTGCTGTTCATGAATCCACGGTTTTAAATGCTGTATATAAACACTGCCGTGTCATAAATCAAAGATGCCGGTCGATAACATCCTGTAAATCCATACGTTTGACGAAAGAATACTGTTTTCAGCCCATATGGGAAATATGTTTCTCCGGACGGACGGGATAATTCCGTCCGTCCGGTGTTTCAGATTACGCCGATACACGCTTTGATAACGACGAATAGGAGATGGAAACATCTGTGTTATTACACTCGATTGCTACCTCCACACCGTCGCTTACGGTAGTGAATGTCGGAGTGTATTTTTCACCGCCGCGGTACACATACACAGGGCATGTGTAGTGTGTGGTAACTCCGTCTTTCACGATATCGTACTGAACTGTGTCACGTTCGCCCGAAGAAAGTGTTGCGACTTCATACTTGAAATTCGTCGCTCCTTCGGGTGCCGTAATCTTGACGGTTATCGTTCCCGAATCGGGAATGTCAAGTCCGAAGAGACCTATCTTCTCATTCTCGTAGTAGAAAGAAAGATCTCCGGAAGTCCATGATACCGTAATGCTGTGACCGATTACTTTCCACATTGCGTAGAGATTCACTACCTGTCCCGATTTGAAATCGATAGTGTCTCCTTCGTTGTATGTCGTTCCGGAACCGTCACTTGCCGTGTTCCATGACACGAATTTATAATCGTCTCTGGTAAAGAGAGACTGCATTACTTTGTGATCTGTGATGGAGAACGTGGTCTTTCCGTCGTTGGTTCCTCCGTTTCCGTGATAAATCACGCCTTCCGTAATCTCGCTGTCGTTTGAATTACTGTTACCGATTATCACCGCGGCACCGATTCCCACGCAGATGACAACAACAGCGATTACTGCAATTGCGGCATTGTTCATAGTCATCCATCGACTGGGTAGCTATAAAAACACTGTCCCGCCCTTAAAGATATTAATTCTAGATTTCACGGAAATGTAAATCATTCTGTTTTCGGAAATTGAAACGGAACATACAACCGCATGCTGTTTCCGCACGCGCGCGGTTATAGTTATTAACAAGGAGTTTGATTTGCCGGCATGACCTCAGATGAGGACATCCTCAGGATAAACAAAGCAATCATCGACCGCGGAAAACAGGTTTACGATGAAACAGTGGAATTCTCCAAAAACCCGAAAACAAGCGAAGAATTGCTTTTCACCATTATCAGAGACAATCAGAACACCGAATACGGTAAATTACACAGTTTCGCCGACGTTCACACTCTGGACGATTACAGAAAGAAAGTTCCTCTTTCAACCTTCGACGAATATGCGGAATACGTCGCACGCGAGATAATGAACGGCGAAAAGGAACTGTACTGTGCGTATGAACTCAAACAGTACAACAGATCCTCGGGAACCATGGGAAATCCCAAGAAAATTCCTATGTCGAAGAAATCAATGGAGATGTTCCTCGACCGTTCCGTGATACTTCCGTTCGGTGTCGCAGCCAAAGAATTGGGAGATAACTTCGCAGACGGAAAGATTCTCTCCGTCATGGAAGCATCCGCATTGGCGTACATCGGAAACATCAGATACTGCGGCGTGTCCGCACAGCAGGTTTTGGATGTTTTAGACAAATATTCGGAAATATTCACATCTCCGAGGGAAGCATCCTGTCCCGACAAGAGTACAGACAGCAGATATCTTCACGCAAGATACGGTCTTGCGGAGAAGAATGTCGTATGTCTTCACTCTTCGTTCTCTACGTTCATTCTTGATTTATTCCATTACATCGGAAACAACTGGGAAATGCTCTGCAATGATATCGAATCCGGAAAGATCGATCCGTCCGTAAAAATGACAGATGAGATTCGTTCCAAACTGGAATCGGAGCTTGTTCCCATGCCGGAACGTGCACAGGAACTCAGAAAAATCTTCTCCGAAGGCATTGACAATAAAATTGCAAAGAAGATTTGGCCGAATCTTGCGTTCATGAATGCAGTCTGTACCGGAGCATTCTCCGCATACCTGAAGAATCTCCGTGAGAATTACACAGGAGACGTTCCCGTATGTTACGAGAGTGTATGTGCTTCCGAAGGAGCATTCTGCGGACCTCTTTTCATGAACTGTTCGGATTTCGTTCCCTACGGAAACACAATGTTCTTCGAATTCTTACCGTTGGGAGAAGAAGATCAGGAGAAAACACTCACATTGGATTCTCTCAAAGTCGGAGAAGAATACGAAATGATTGTTACCACCTGTTCCGGATTATACCGTTACAGAACACGCGATGCGTACCGTGTAACGGGAAAATACAACGAAGTCCCCACATTGGAATATCTGTACCGTATGGACATGTGTGTCAATCTCAACGGAGAAAAGACATACGAACCCGCACTGAGAAAAGCTGTGGATCTTACCGCAGAAGAAATCGGGTTCAAGTATCTCGACTTCTGCGTATATCCCGATACGGATATGGTACCTTCATGCTACCGTTTCTTCATCGAAATGACGGAACGTCCGAAGAAGATTGATTTGAACGAAATAGCAAAATCCCTGCAGAAGAACCTCTGCATCGCAAATCCCATGCTTATCTACAAATTCGAAAGGTCCCTGTGCGGGCCTGTCATCGCACACATATTACAGGATGAAACCTATCTCCTGTACAGAGACAAACTTATCATGAAGGGCGGCGCCTCAACGCAGGTGAAGCCCGTCAAGATAATTATGAACGAAGCACAGCTTCGTTTCTTCAGAATACTGATTGACAAGGAGGCGGAATGATATGATAGAGAAAACCGGCGACACAGTAACCGCTAAAATCGAAGGAAAACTTGACAGAACATCTTCTCCCGAATTCGAGAAAAAGATTGGCGAAGTACTCACGGACGATGTCAGGAATATAGTCATAGATC
>CAVFUJ010000001.1:0-66663 GCA_963625795.1 Anaerovoracaceae bacterium | reverse complement strand
GAATTATGATAATCATTGAAACAACAAGACACGGAATGCTGTTTGTCGGGATCTTATCTACATTTTTCTGATTGATAATCAGTTTGACACATCCCAACCACGGAATTTCCAGACCTGCAACGGCTTTGATATGTCCTCTGTCAACCAATCCGCATGTCGAAATTCCGGTTGCCTGATCGAAATACTCATTATTGTCACCGGCGGTGAGATATCCGCTGTGTCTGGTGAGAGTATCCAAATCAACGGATGCCGTGTATCCTCTCCATCCCAATCCCGTGATTGTCAGCGTACCTTTCAGATCGTTGTAGTCTTTGTTTACGCCGTTATCATCGGACCATCTGTCCGAATCGAAATTCGCCAGTGTCGGTGCGGCCCATTTACCTTCATTGGTATATTCCAACCACAGTATCGCACGGTGGATCACAGGATTTCCGTAGTCGCGGTAATAAATGATGACATCTCCGTAATCTCCGAATTCCCGATATCCGGACGCATATCCTTCGACATACGATGTTACGGATTTCTTTTCCGGAGATATCATCACGATGATATCTCCCGTATCTATGACACCTATACTTGACTCCGTTTCGGAATGCTGCATACTGCCTGATTCCACGACAGTGAGCGGTTTTGTCAGTCCGGAATATAGATACATTCCGCCGAAGACAATGATAATCGCCGTGAACATTGCAATTCCTGTCTTCAGTATGCTGGTGATGTCTTCATCCCCCACGGTATCACAATAATGTTTCCCGAAACGAAGTAAACATATATAATAGCATAATTATCCGAAAGGCATGGAAAGACCCGGAAATGATGAATATTTCATGGAAATGGCATTCCTCGTAGCCAAGAGATCGACCTGTCTGAGAAGGAGAGTCGGAGCTGTGGTTGTGAGAGACAAACACGTCATATCCACGGGTTACAACGGATCCCCGAGAGGTACACTCCACTGTGAGGAACTCGGATGCATCAGACAGCAGATGAATATTCCGTCTGGCACTAGGCATGAATTATGCAGAGGCGTACATGCGGAACAGAACGCTGTGGCACAGGCCGCATATTTCGGAACGAGTGTCAAAGACGCAACAATCTACACCACAACCTATCCGTGTTCGATGTGTGCCAAAATTCTGATCAACGCCGGTATCAAAGAAGTCGTCTACGCAGAGGGATACGTTGACGATCTGTCCAAGAAACTTTTCGCCGAGACCGATATCAAGGTCAGAGAATTCGTTCTTCCCGGCCAGAAACTCTGATTTTCCTTACTATAAAAGGGCCATATCCTTTAAGTAATGACTTCACATACCCCACCGTAATTAAGGTCGGGGAGGTATATGGGCCGTACTGACATACTTGAAGAAATTAAGAACGCGGAGGTAGCAGCCAACGCTAAGGTCGAACAGGCTGAAGTGGACAAGAAAGCAGCTATCGCCGCCGCACGCAGAGATTCCGTGCAGAGGATTCAAGATGCCGAAGCGCAAGCTCGCAGCAACTACGAATCCGCGATTGCTAAGGAGAAGGACGCACTTGTCGCAAAGCGCGAAGAACTCCTATCTGGCGGAAAGAAGGAAGCAGCAGGCATCGATAACGATATCGATGCCAAGTTAGAGAAAGTGAAGAACTTCCTCAATGAACAATTCGAGAGGACATTGAATGTTACTTCCTGAGTCGATGAGTAGGATTGTGATCGTGGGCAACAAATCGCGCCTGGACGATATGATTGACGTATTGTACAGTCTCGACGCAGTCCACCTGATCGATCATACCACCGGCCAGGATGAGGGATTCGCCATCGGCAAACCCCGTCCGTACGCATCGAAAGCATCCGAAAGGCTGCTGGCGCTGAGGACGACGGAGAAAGATCTCGGCATCAAACTCAAAGGTGTCGAGATGGAGCCGGTATCTGTCAAAGATATCGAGGCGGAAATCTCTTCGAACGGTGTCGAAACTGTTATGTCAGAGGTCATGTCGGCCATTGACGAAAAGAACAGGATCGTTCAGAATGTCGCAGAATTGAAAGCACAGGAAGCAAGTCTTTCAAAGCTTTCCAAGCTTCCAATAAACTTAGAACTATACAGCGGATACGAATCCATCGCCGTATTCGTAGGTTCGGTCAAAGCCGATCCCACAGCGGCACTGGAGGGACTCTCCGATGCGGAGACCTTTGTGTCATTCGCAAAAGACGGAGGAGTCGCAGCGGTATTCGTGAAGAAATCCGAGAAAGACAAAGCCGCATCGGTTCTGTCTGAGTACGGATATTCCGAGATTCAGGTACCTGCAGTCACAGGTTCGGCTGCAGACGCACTTGCAAAGACACAGTCCGCAATCACAGCGGCCGAGGCCGAATTGGTCAATGTCGATGCGAGAATTGCGGAACTCTCGGAGAAATACAAGACGTTCATCGTCGCATCCGATGAGGAACTGTCCCTTACCGTAAAGAAGGGAGAGATGCCTATGAGGATTGCGACAAGCGAGTATTCATTCGTTATCGACGGATGGGTACCTGCGAAGGACGTCGACGGGGTTGTCGCCAAGATCAACGAGGCAATGGACAACAACGTTTACATTGAAATTGAAGAAAAATCCAGAGGCAGGTCGCTTCACGAGGAAGCCGAACAGGAACCCCGTTTCCAGAAAGCACCTACCAAGATGAAGAACGGAGCGGTCGGAAAGCGTTTCGAGTATCCGACCAAACTGATTTCGATACCCAAGTATCAGGAAATCGATCCGTCCACAATCATCGCAATATTCTTCCCGTTCTTCTTCGGATTCATGGTGGGAGATCTCGGTTACGCGATCCCCTTCATCTGTCTCGGAGCATTGGGACTGAGGCACTCCAAGACAAGGGAGTTCCAGGCCATCGGTACCGTTCTGTTCTACGGCGGTATTTGGGCGGCTATATTCGGATTCTTCTTCTTCGGAGAGATGCTGGGTATGCACTTCGTCACACCGCATCCGTCGGCCGAACAGATTCAGGGAATGATCGATACAGGACTCATTACGAGCGCTATGTCGGACTTCCACAACTGGGGTACCGCGGAATATCTTGCACTGATGGAGTACACGCATGAAATCTCATGGGAACAGCTGTTCATGAAATACAGCGGCAACATGGTGCTCATGCCCGACTGGTTCACCGGAATAATGATTGAAGGTCACGGAATCAGCAAACTCGGCAAAGCAACGTTCTTACTCAAACTGAGCGTATACATGGGAATCGTCCACCTCTTCCTGGCGTACCTTATCGCATTCCTTAACGTAACAAGGATGCACGGAATCAAAGAGGGATACCTTGAAAAGGGCGGCTGGATTGTGACATTCGTGGGTATGACAGTCTTCTGTTACGCACTCACGACAGTCATGTTCGGCGGAGACGGAGTCGAGATGATGGATCCTTCAACATGGCCTTCATCTACATTACCCATCCTGGGAATCGGCGCATTGATTCTCATCATCGGTGTGGCATCATGCTTCCCGAAAGAGAAGATGATGGCTATCCTGGATCTTCCCGGTATCGTCGGAAATATTCTTTCATACACCCGTCTTGCGGCTATCGGTATGTCCAAAGCCGGAATGGCGCTGGCGTTCAACTATATCGCCTTTATCATGCTGGGCGGCGGTATCTTCGGTATCATCGTCTTCGTGATCGGTCACCTCATGATATGGGTCTTAGCCATCATCTCCGCAGGTCTGCACGGACTGAGGTTGCAGTATGTGGAAATGATGAACAAATTCTTTATCGGAGGCGGTGTCGAGTATTCACCGCTCGCAGAGAAGCGTAAACACACCAATAACAAAGAAACAGAGGCATAAATTATGGCAACAGAAATTGGAGCAGGATTGGCAGTTATCGGAGCAGGAATCGCAGTCGGACTCACCGGTCTCGGTGCAGGTATGGCCGAGAAAGATGTCGGAGCAGCAGCAGTCGGTGCAATCACCGAGAACGAGAACCTTTTCGGTAAAGCAATGGTTCTCATGGTTCTTCCTGAGACAATCGTCATCTTCGGTCTTGTTATCGCTATCCTTGCAATCATGATGTAAATCAGGAGTCAGGGGCCGTTTCATGGCATTGAACGAAGTGA
Source organism: Anaerovoracaceae bacterium (assembly GCA_963625795.1). Taxonomy (GTDB): domain Archaea; phylum Thermoplasmatota; class Thermoplasmata; order Methanomassiliicoccales; family Methanomethylophilaceae; genus Methanarcanum. The sequence goes on along the minus strand of CAVFUJ010000001.1, from coordinate 62,578 downwards.
AGATGGAAATCGGCAAATCCGCCGAAGAGGCTGCGGCCAAGATTAAGGCCGAAGCCGACGCAGAGATCGCAAAGATCAAAGCGGATGCGGATGCACAGATTTCCGTCATGAATGAAAAAGAGGAAAAGAGGCTCAAGGACGACATCGCGCGTCTCGAACGTCAGGAACTCTCCAGTGCAGATCTGGAGGGTAAGAAGATCGTTCTGGCCAAGAAGAAGGAAATCCTCGCCAAAGCATTCGATGAGACCCTCTCATCACTTGAGAATGCGCCTGCCGAAAAGAAGCTGGCACAGTACAAGATGATGGTTGCGGCTGCATCGGAGCTCATCGCAAACCCCAAGGCTTACCTTGCGGAGTGCGACAAGTTCACGGCGGCGGATCTCGGCGTTTCTTCCGTGGCAACTGACAGCAAGATTACCGGCGGTATCATCTTCGAATCCGAAGACGGTACAATGGAAGTCGACATGCAGTACAGGACGGTACTCCAGACAATCTGGGACCGTGAGATCAAGAGCATCTCCGATATTCTCTTCGGGTGAAGAGTATGTTCGGGCGCAATAAAGGAAAGAAAGGCAACTATGCGTACGTCGTCGCACGTGTGAAGGCTAAGAAAGCCCAGCTCATGAGCGATGATGCCTACCAGAAGATGCTCTTGATGAGCCTTCCTGAGATCTCGCGTTTCATCAGTGAATCGGGATATCAGAAGGAGATCACTGATCTCACGGGAAAGTTCGAAGGTATCGACCTTGTAGAACATGCAACGTATCAGAACATGGCAAGGGTCTTCAAAGACATCCTTCACTCCGCGACGGGCGAGCTCCACGATATACTCGCTCTCGACCTGGAGAGATGGGATATCTGGAACCTCAAAGTGATCCTCCGCGGAAAGTCCTTCGGAATCGACGCGGACAGCATCAGAGAGGATCTGGTCCTCGCCGGAAAGCTGAGTGAAGAAGATTTGGAAAAGCTCATTTCGCTCGAATCTCAGGAAGAGATCATCGCCCTTTACGGAAGGAGGACGGGCAGGTCAATACCCCAGTCCGTTATCGACGGAGTAAGGGAGACGAAGAATCTCTCGATAGTCGAGGATTACCTCGATAAAAACCACTACGAAACACTCCTCGCGAGCATAGACCCTAAGGACAAACCTTACCGTCTGTATCAGAACTACATCAGGATGGAAGTAGATATGAAGAATCTCGAAACCATCCTCAAGCTGAAACTTGCGGGAGTCACCGGTGAGAAAGTCATGGAGTACTACATCTCCGGTGGTAAAGAGATAGACAAGAAGCTGGCCACACAGCTTGCCAATGCGGAGTCAGTCTCCGCAGCGGTCAACGATATAGCGCAACTCAGTTTCTACGAAGAAATTAAGGATGCGCTTGATGAAGACACCAATTCGCTCAGAGGCATCGTGGCCGGACTCGAGAAATGCAAGATGGCGGAAGCAAAGAACTTCTCGCACCTTTACCCCTTATCGGTTATCCCGGTAATTGATTTCATGATCCACAAGGAGGTCGAAGTCAACAACATCAGGATCGTCGCAAGAGGTATCGAGAGCGGTTTGGACACTGAAACCATCAAAGGTCTGCTGGTGATCTGATGGATATAGCAGTATTAGGAAATGAGGAATTCGTTCTGGGATTCAGGCTTGCCGGTCTCAGGCGTGTTTTCGTTGCCCACCCTGAAGATTATCAGGAGAAGATCACCGAAGCGATGGCGGATCCCGAAATCGGAATTCTCGCCGTCGACGGAGAGGATCTCAAGAACCTTACACCGCAGATGAGGGCAAAGGTGACTGACTGTATCAGTCCCGTTATTGTCACCGTAGGCGGTACGGGAATGGGCGATCTTCGTGAGAAGATCAAGAGAGCGATTGGCGTTGATTTATACAAAGAGGATGAGTAAATGAGCAATGAAGGAAAGATTTACAGAGTCGCAGGACCTGTAGTTACCGCCGTCGGTATCTCTCCCCGTATGTACGATGTCGTACACGTCGGAAACGAGATGCTGATGGGTGAAGTCATCAAGATCGTTGGTGACTACTCAATCATCCAGGTTTATGAGGATACGTCCGGCGTGAAACCGGGAGAACCGGTCACAAACACCGGCCGTCCGCTCGTTGCGGAACTCGGCCCCGGACTTTTGCACTCCGTTTATGACGGAATTCAGAGGCCGCTGGCAGTTCTTCAGGAGAAAATGGGAGACTTCATTCTCCGTGGAGTTTCCGCACCTGGATTGGACAGAGAAGCGAAATGGGATTTCAAACCCGTCGTCAACAAGGGCGATGTCGTTGAACCCGGACAGATTATCGGAACAGTTATGGAAGGCACCATGGAGCACAGGATCCTCTGCCCCGTCGATGTACGCGGCACGGTCGATGACATCAAAGCCGGAAGTTTCACAGTCGAAGAGACTGTTGCGACTATCGGCGGAAAAGATGTCATTATGATGCAGAAATGGCCTGTCCGTGTACCCAGGCCTGTCAAAGAGAAGCACCAGCCTAACGTGCCTCTCGTAACAGGAATGAGGGTTCTCGATTCGGTGTTCCCCCTCGCAAAAGGAGGAGCGGCCGCTATCCCCGGAGGATTCGGTACAGGAAAGACGGTTACACAGCAGCAGCTCGCAAAATGGTCTGATGCGGAAATCGTCGTTTACATCGGATGCGGAGAGCGCGGAAACGAGATGACGGAAGTTCTTACCGAATTCCCCGAACTCGTCGATCCTAAGACAGGAAACCCCCTGATGAACAGGACAGTTCTTATCGCCAACACATCCAACATGCCTGTCGCGGCAAGAGAAGCATCCGTTTACACGGGAATGACCATCGCCGAGTACTACAGGGATATGGGTTACAACGTCGCACTTATGGCCGACTCCACCTCCAGGTGGGCAGAGGCTATGCGTGAGATTTCATCCAGGCTTGAAGAGATGCCCGGAGAGGAAGGTTACCCTGCATACCTCGCAGGAAGGCTCTCGGAGTTCTACGAGCGTGCATGTTACGCAACATCACTCTGCGGAAAAGACGGTTCGATCTCGGTTATCGGAGCTGTTTCACCGCCCGGCGGAGATATTTCGGAACCTGTTTCGCAGAACACCCTCCGTATCGTCCGTGTCTTCTGGGCACTTGATACCAAACTGAGGGAGAGGCGTCACTTCCCGACAATCAACTGGCTTACATCTTACACACTGTACGACAACCAGCTCAAAGACTGGTACGTGAAGAACGTCGACCCGTCCTTCCCCGCACTCAGGGAATGGGCAATGCAGACCCTGCAGAAAGAGTCGGAACTTCAGGAAATCGTTCAGCTGGTCGGATCGGACGCACTGCCCGACGATCAGAAGATCACACTCGAAGTTTCGAAGATGATCCGTGAGATTTTCCTGCAGCAGAACGCATACGATCCCGTGGATACCTACTGTCCCATGTCAAGGCAGTTCATGATGCTTAAACTCATCAAGAAGTTCTCAGACCTGGCTCAGAAGGCGCTCCTTGCAGGTGCCACAGTCGATAAGATTGTCGGAATCCCCGCAAGGCAGAGATTCATCAGATCCAAGTACGAAGAGACCATCGACGACGAACTTGCCGCAATCGACACAGACTTCGACGAGCAGTTCAAACAGTTGGGGGCATAAATATGGCAGAAGTATCCAAAGAGTACAAGACGATCTCACAGATTGCAGGACCTCTTGTCTTTGTCAAGAAGACAGAGCCTATCGCATACGGTGAATTGGTCAGTGTCAGGCTGTCAGACGGTTCCGTGAAGAGAGGAGAAGTCCTCGATACATCGGACGATATCGTCGTCGTTCAGGTTTACGAAGGAACGACAGGTATCGACAGAGAGGCATCGGTCCGTTTCCTCGGCGAAACAATGAAGATGCCTGTCTCGAAAGACATGCTCGGAAGGATTCTCACAGGTGCCGGTGAACCTCTTGACGGAGGACCCGCAATCACACCCGAAGAGAAACTCGATATCGTCGGAGCGGCTATCAACCCCTGGGCAAGAGACAACCCGTCGGATTTCATCCAGACAGGTATCTCCACCATCGACTGTATGAACACTCTCGTCAGGGGACAGAAGCTTCCTATCTTCTCCGGATCAGGTCTTCCCCACAACGATCTGGCTCTTCAGATCGCAAGGCAGGCAAAGGTCAGGGGAGAGAACGAAGAGTTCGCTGTCGTGTTCATCGCTATGGGTATCACCAACGAAGAGAAGCAGACTTTCATGAAGGAATTCGAGAGGACCGGTGCTCTGAAGAACGCTGTCGTCTTCCTGAACCTCGCAGACGACCCTGCAGCAGAGCGTATCATTACACCCAGGCTCGGTCTCACGACCGCTGAGTACATGGCATTCGAGCTCGGAATGCAGGTTCTTGTCATCATGACAGATGTTACCAACTACTGTGAAGCTCTCCGTCAGATCGGTGCAGCCCGTGAGGAAGTGCCCGGAAGGCGTGGATATCCCGGTTACATGTACACAAACCTTGCACAGCTCTACGAGCGTGCCGGAAGGATCAAGGGTAAGAAGGGATCCGTTACACAGATTCCGATTCTTTCGATGCCCGGTGACGATATCACCCACCCGATTCCCGATCTTTCAGGTTACATTACCGAGGGTCAGATCGTTATGTCGAGGGAACTCCACCGTGCAGGTATCTACCCGCCGGTAAACGTTTCGTCATCCCTGTCAAGGCTGATGGGCGGAGGTACCGGAGAAGGCAAGACACGTGAAGACCACAAGGGAGTATCGGACCAGCTCTATGCGGCATACGCAGAGGGTAAGGATCTCCGCGGTCTCGTGGCCATTGTCGGTGAGGAATCACTGTCCGAGAAAGACAGGAAGCTCCTGCACTTCGCAGACCTCTTCGAGGACAAATTCGTCCGCCAGGGACACGACGAAGACCGTTCGATCGAGGATTCACTCTCGATTGCATGGGATCTCATCGCAACACTCGACGAAGATCAGATTACCAGGATCAGCAGGAAGTACATTGAGAAGTACCTCCCTAAGAAAGAGTGAGTTCCATGCCCAGCCACGATATCACCCCGACACGTTCGGTTCTCATCGAACTGAAGAACAAGATCAAGACAACCAAAAACGGTTACAAGATCATGAAGATGAAGAGAGACGGTCTCATCATCGAGTTCTTCGACGTGATGGAGAAAGCGAAGGCGATGAGGGGATCGGTTGCATCGGACTACCAGTCCGCTATGCTGAAGATCTCCATAGCCAGAGCAGTTGAAGGTGAGATTGCGGTCAAGAGCGCGGCATATGCCCTTAAGACGGAACCCAAGGTCAAGGTCGGAAGCAAAAGCATCATGGGAATGATGGTTCCCAAGGTAGAGGCGGATGTGACACACGTAGATATCCTGAACAAGGGATACGGTGTCATCTCTACCTCCCCTTACATCGAGGAAGCCTCCGTGGCTTTCGAGAAACTGCTGGAGACCATCATCCGTGCTGCCGAGATCGAGACCACGATGAAGAGACTCCTCGATGAAATCGAGAAGACCAAGAGAAGAGTCAACGCTATGGAGTTCAAACTGATTCCCGAGTTGGAAGAGGCGATGAGATTCGTCAAGTTCACACTCGAGGAGATGGACAGGGAGAACACCAACCGTCTCAAGTTCCTGAAAGGAAAGGGCGAGGTCGCGGAATAAGATGAAATCGATCGAGGACATCTACCTGGATATCAAGAACGATCCTGTAAAACTCGCAAGAGCGTTCAAGATAATCTGGATAGTGTCCTATTCGATGCTCTTACTCGGCTTCATACTCATCATCTGGGCACTGGTGGATCAAACACTGTTGTGACCGCGATGGCGGCTTATGCCGCCATCCGCAAACACTTTACTATCGTCAAATATCAAAAATTGTACGTTTTTTCCGTGTTGGCACATATGCGCCGACACTAGGGTTATTATAATAACAGCTGTTCCTCTTATGCGAAGGCAACCGCATGGAGGGAAAAGTGCAGGGTCGTCTGAGAACGATTGACATGCTGAAAGGCATAGCGATCTTCGGACTCGTGATGATCCATTTCGTATTCGTCACATCCGGAACCGGGGAAGATTCGGACCCGTCGCCGCTTTTCGAATTTGTGTACTGTTACCTCTTCATGTTCTTCATCGTTTCGGGATATTTCTACAGGCCGGAAAGAGGATTCTGCAGTAACGTGAAGAAACGTATCTCGCAGATTCTTGTCGTATATGTTGCGTGTACGGTCATTCTGACTGCGATAATGTTCTTCTATCTCTCAATGACCGGATACGACCTCAATATCGCGGATCTTCCCGATGTCATATGGAAATGTCTCATCGGTAAGACCGCATTCAATCAGTACGGTACCGCCGTTTCCATGTACAGCGTGTTCGAGGTAGGTCAGGGTTACTATTATCTTGAGATTATGATGGTCGCATTCATCATATTCTACGCCGTGGCGGATTGGGCACTGAAGGACGTTAAGAGAACGGCTCTTACGATTTTCCTTTTGGCTACCGTAACATGCTTCCTGGTTGAGGTTGTTGCCGTCAAACTCCCGTTCTATGCGGAAAGCGGACCTCTTGCGGCTGCATTGATGCTCATAGGTGCCGTTCTCGGAAAGCATAAAGTTGTTGAGTTTGTCGAAACAGGATGGCGCACAAAACGCTACTGGCTCATATTCGCCGCTATGTTGGTTATCGGAATAATATTCGCAGTATACTTCCCCACGGGACTCAGATTCAACCTTTCACGTTACGGAGCATACGGCGGATGGTCCGCATACACATTCCTGATATTGGCGTGTTCATGCGGATATGTTCTTCTGGTATTCTCGTTCCTGCTTTCGAGGATACCCGGTCTTTCGACGATCTTTACATTCCTCGGCGAACACACGCTTGCAATCCTCGTGATGCATACATTCTACGGAAAACTCCTGGTTTCACCGTTCTGCACATTCGATCTTGTGGATTATGTACCGGTCCTTCCGATAGCACAGGGATTTGCCGTTGCAATAACCGCAATAATACTGAGTATCGTGACGGGATATATCGCAGTCAAAGTCAGAGACCATCTGAAATCGCACAGGTCACTTTCTGAAATTCATCATATTCACAAGGCCTGAACCGAGATGAACCATTGGCATGATTCCCGGCACGGGGTTGAAGTTATGCTGTTTCTGATAATCGGTCTGATCCTGCCATGTCGAGGCATTGATCATCTTGACTCCTTTGTAGTCCATGAATCCGTAACCGTGCACGTGACCCGATACGAAAATGTCCGGTACAATCTCCATTGCCATGTAGTCCTTCTTCTCGGGTGCGAGAGCGGTCTTCTGACCGTAGATAGGTGCCAGATGACGTGCGTCGGTCATTTCCCTCATGACTCTCAGCGGATCGTTGTAGGTAAGCTGCTGAACACCTGCGACCCAATCGTCGATGCTTCTGCCGTGATATGTGAGAACGGTTCTGCCTTCGATGTTAAGATACACGGGATTGCCGGTCATCATTACGTTTGAATCGAAGAATTCCCTGAACGCTTTGTTCAGAGCGGGCTGAGGCTCTGCGGGTCTGCACGCATCGTGGTTTCCGGGGTGGATTGCCATCTGTATGTGGTCCGGAATATCTTTCAGGTATTCGGAGAGCTTGTGATATTGATCGTAAATGTCGAGGATATCCAATTCCTCTTCCTGACCGGGGAATATTCCGATGCCGTCTACGACGTCACCGGGGAAGATGATGTAGTCGATATTCATCTTCTCGCTGTTTTCCTTCAGGAATCTTATCATCTTCTGCCAATCGTTCTCGAGGAATGTCTTACTGCCCATGTGGACATCCGAAAGGAATGCAACAACGGACTGTGAATCGCTTTTCTCCCATTTGTGCGACTGCGGTACGCTGGGTTTGAAGACCTCCTCGGGAATGAAGAATCCCTTTCTGGAACCTCCGTCCTTGGGTTTGCTGAATCTTCCCGTGAATCCGAGGACCATATCGTTGGTGATGATGTCGTTAAAATGGGGGTTGTCTTTCGAAATGAAGACGGTACAGCTGCTGTTTCTGTCGCCTCCGTCGTCTTCGATGTCAAGCATCAGGTGACCGTTTGTCGAGATTCTCCTTTCGCTTACGATTCCCACGATTCTTACGTCTCTGTCGTAGATGTCACGTGCGTCTTTGATTTTCTTGGAGATTCCGAAGTCACTCCTTCTTTCGATAATCTTTTTCAGAATCTGGAACCTGTTTTGGAAATATCTTGTGAAATCTTCGACCGTACCGGTACAGAGAGAATTTCCGGTGATGTCGGTGCTTTCGATTATTTTCATATCCGATTTTCTTTTGTTGTGGGCATCGAATGTCTTCGGAGATTCGCATATCGCTTTGTCTCCCTGAAGGAAAGACAAAACATCCTCCTTTGTCACGAAAATCGGATTGTTGGAAAGAGCGGATAATACCGTATTTGCGAAACCGACGGGATCTGCATTGGACATGATGATTTCCATTGCTTCCGGTGAGAGGAACATATTCCTCCTTGCTGCCGCCGTCAGTACTTCCGCCTTGCTCATGATAATAAAACGGACATGTATTCCTTTGATAAAATGGTTGATATGACCTTTCCGTTGAATAGGAAATAACATTTATTAGCGTACGCAGGGTTACGGCAGACATCATGATGACGGTCGAGATTACATGTCCGGTCTTCCCCAGCGAGGACTCCAACAAGGTCAGAACGGCGATGGAGAGGATCTTCCCCGATGCGGAAATTACCGAATCGGATGACAGACTTATCGGTAAGACGGATAATCTCGATCATTTCGGCAGACAGATCCGTAAGCAGAGGATACTCGACACCGCCCGCAGCGTTATGCTCAGAGGCAAGAGGGGAGATGTGACAAGATTCTTCCTGAACAAGCAGGTGGCATACGTCGGAAAGATATCCTTCTGCGAAGAGAAGACGATTCTCGGTACGATGAAGGTTGTCGTTACCGACGGCGGATTGGATGCAGTCATCGACAGAGTCGCACCTGTTACGGTGGACGGAGAGGAGGTTTTGATTTGATCGGAGTATCGTGTCCCGAGTTCAGCTCATATGATTTCAAGGAAGTTCTTCCTGAAGTAGCCAAACAGTTCAAACACTGGGAGATTTTCGCGGAAGCGGAACATCACCTCAGAGAGGTTGAAGGTCTTTTCATGACGATGAAAGAGGCTTACGATATCTCGTATTCAATTCACGCTCCTATCAGCGATATCAACATTGCATCGCTGAACGAAAGAATCAGAGAGGATTCCGTCATTGAGATGCTGGCTACTTTGGAATCGGCTATGAATCTCGATATCAGGACCGTGACCGTACATCCCGGACTTACGTCTATGTCGGTACCGTACATGGAAGAGAAATCGATTATGAAGGCAAAGAAATCCATGGGTTCGTTGGACAGACTCTCCGATGAATACGGTGTTACCGTTGCCATAGAGAACATGCCTTCGTTCCCGTTCATGCTCGGCCGTACAGTTGATGAGATGAAGCAGTTACTTGACGGAACGAACCTCAAGATGTGTTTCGATATCGGTCACGCAAACACCGTGGGACAGATCGACGAATTCATTTCGGAATTCAAAGACAGGTTTGTGAACATTCACATTCACGACAATCACGGCGAGATGGACGAGCATCTTACGTTGGGTGAGGGTAACATCGACTTCCCCAAGGTACTGAAGAGTCTCAGCGGATATAAAGGAAACTACATCATCGAATGCAGATCCTTCCAGTCGGGTGCGGAATCACAGGGAATCCTTTCCGGACTCCTCGGATGATTTCTTTCCGAACTCTTTCCTGAGCCATTTGATTCCTTTGCTGGTGTACGGCTGTACGAAGGCAATGCCTCCGAAGAATGCAGCGAGAACCGCGACTGTGTAGAGGAATCCCGCTATCGGGTTTGACAGCCATGTTGCCGCACCCATATAATCGGTCAGGAAATGGATGCTGATTGTTGCGTATACGCCGTATTTGCAGAACAGGAATCCTGAAATCAATCCGAATATGAATGTCGGGAGAATCTTCCACCATCCCCATCCTCCGAGATGTGCCATTGCAAACATTGCCGCGGAGAAGACAACGAACACAAACGACAGTTTGCTCATTCCGAATCCGCCGAAAATGTATCCCGAAACGGGTGTACCTTTTTTCTTCAGTATAAGTCCCAGTATGCACATCGGTACACCGAGATACAGTATCCTGCAGATGATTTCCTCGTAGACGGAAGCGTTGAGCAGGGAGAACATCATTTCCCAGTCTTCTTCATCAAAGGGCGATGTGGTTTCCACACCCTGGGAATTCAGAATCAGGATGTACATCACTTCCAGGAATATGAGTGCGGAGAAGAGCGTCATTACTTCGTAAATCGGTGTTTTCTTCAGTCCCTTTATGCCTTCTTCCTTCACCGGTTTGTAGGACATTACAAACAGATACACCACGGAAGACAGGGCTGCAATCATAATCAGAAGATAGTATATCTGCAGACCGGTGCCGCCGAATCTGAAGAATGTGACTACTTTCGGTATAACGACGAAGAAACCGTGTGTGTATGACGGAAGATGATCCCACACTACGCTTATTCCCCATATCGCTGTTATCGATTCATATATCAGATAAAGCGACAGAGCAACCGTAAGGATGATTCCGGCGAGGACAGTTGCTTTCGACGATGCGCTTTCTTTTACAGGGGGATTGACTTCGTTTCCGCAGAAGGAACAGAATCTCTCTCCTTTTCTGCGGTGTTCTTCGCATTCGTTACAGTCAATGTACGAAAGATCGCTTCCGCAGAAAGAACAGAATCTGTCTCCTTTGGACTTACATTCGAGGCATCTGTCACAGGTCAACGTGTTCACCGACTGAGTCCATTGTGCCTTTGACACGTTCGTATTCCACTACAACCAATACCTTTCTGCGGTACTTGGAAATGTCTTTGATCTGATTTGCCATGTGTTCTTCACGGTATTTACTCATCATGGCATATCCTTTGAGATGGTTGACCAGGTCATCCCATTCTGTTGCGAACTTTTCCGGTGAAGATTTGTCGAATTTGTTTTTGAGAGCCTTCTTGATGATGTATTTCTCTCTGAGGAATTCCACAGTGGATACTGTTTCACAGTACAGCTGTGTGTATTCTTCATCAGTCATATCCAACGGAATCACGGGGATGTTTCTTTTACCGCATTCGTCAATCAATACGGTGGATGCGGGATCGGGCATATCGATCGGACCGAATTCGGCGAGGATTCCGCTGTAGACCACATCCAAATCGCTGGGTTCGAATTCACCCTCGATTTCGTTTCTTTTGGTTATAGCCTGAACATCCTCTGCGCCCAATGCGACTGCGGCCGCATCGTATTCTTTCGAATCCAATGCCTCAAGAACCTTTTCTTTTTCGGAAATGAGTCCTTTTACGGCAGGTATCAGATCGAAATCGCATTCTCCGATTCTGAAAGATATCATTGTTTTCCGCCCCTGGACAGTACGACATCCGTGAGTTCGTTCTTGTCGTCCATCTTTTTCAGTTCATCCTTGGAGACGATAGCAGTTGATTCTACATTATCTCTACCGTGCTTCTTCTCCACGATGATGACGGAAGCTCTGCCGGATATCCTCGAAATGTCCGAGGCAATCATTGCTTTCTGTATGAGTTTCTCATCCTGATCGTCTACGCCGGTGAGGATGACAACGTCTTTGTTTCTCGACAGTGCATCAAAGGGACTTCTTTCCACAGGAGTGACTGCGAATCCTATGTCGATCAGGTGATCCAGAATCAGGGAACCTGTTTTCAGATTACCTTTGAGTTCGTAACTTCTCTCGGGTGTTTCGGATTTGTATTCGAAGGGATCGACAGTTTCGATAAGAGGTCTGTCTAAGTATTCTTCCAACCTCAGTGCGGCATCGATCATCGCACCCATTCCGGATTCGTACATCTGAATCGTACGTCTTGACACTCCTGCGACTTCCGCAAGGGTTCCGAGACTGATTCCTTCCTTTTCCCTCACTTCTCTGAGGAGTTCGTTGTTCAGTCTTACGTACAGTCCTCCGGGTGCGGCGAAAATGAACGGCGGTGCGTCTTCGAGAATATGGTCCGCCAAAGTTTCGTTGGAAATAATCTGTATTCCGAATCTCGAATACACTATTCCGGGTTCCAGAAGACCGGAACTCGATCTTTCGCCTATTACGATAGGCGATGCGTGAAGTACGTCTGCGAGTACTTTGAGCTCATCGGCATTTTCCCTGGAGAATGCATCGATGTTGCTGAGAACTTTGATTATGAGCAGTCTGTCGCCCTTTCTTCCGACGACATCGAAGCATATGCTACGCAGAGACATCAACGGGGAGATATCGTATCCTCCCTTGGCCAGTATGGCTCTTGTTGTGTTTATCAGGTCATCTCTGCTCATTATTTATAAAAATAATTGCTCTTCTATAAGCCATTTTGCATTTAACCCAAAGTGTTGACAGTGTTGTAACAGAATGTGCCACTTACTGTGAGAATCCTCATTTCTTAAGGGGACATCCGGGAGCAATTACATGTCTGGTACCGTCCGGTTCTATCCATACAAAGTCTGTGTCGTTGTCTTTTTCGAGAGGATCGAGAACCTTGTTTATTGCGGCGAAATCGTCAAGACAGAGTTCGGATTCGCACATGACGTACAGAAGAATATTTCTGAACTCCATTCTGTAGCCTGAGTCTTTGATTCCGATGTGTTCGTAGAAGGGAACAAGGTTTTCTTCGCAGTCGAGAACCAGGGATTTGTCGGGATAGGTTTCTCTCAGTGCATTGATAATCTTTTTTCCGTATCCTGCGGAGCGGTGTTTTGCGTTCACAACAAGGAACAGGATGTAGAGAAGTTTTCCGTGAGGGATGGTGACAGTGAAACCTACGTCGTTTCCTCTGTCAAAGGCAACATACAGGTCCATACTTCCGTTCTCGAAGTACGGAAGAAGTCCTTCGAACGGATAACGCAGATCTTTTTCCAGGGATGTTTCGAGCATTTCGGAAACGTCGGAGAGTGTTTCGGAATCTGTCGGATTGTGTCTGAGTTCGACATCCATGATATGCAACCTTCGGTCGTTGTGATTCATACCGAAGATAATAAGACTGCCCTTTTTTCGGGGTAAAAATTATGGGAGGTATGCCTGCCGGGCGGATGCCCGGCAGGATGACAAACGTCGGCTGTCAGTGAAATCACTGATTATACTGTTTCAGCTTCTCTCTTGCCTTCGGACCGAACTTGTCGATTGCGGCTTCGAAGTCTTTCATGTGAACTTTGCATTCGCTTGCGTCGACGTTCTGGGGATCCTTGCTGTTCCTGACAAGTTCCCTTACGGCGCACATGACAGCTTCGTTACAGATAGCGGAGATATCCGCACCTGTGCAGCCTTCGGTCATCTCGGCGAGTTTTGCGAGATCCACGTCGGCATCCAAAGGTTTTTTGGATGTGTGTATGCCGAAGATCTTCTGCCTCGACTCTTTGTCCGGCGGTCCGATGTAGATGCTCTTGTCGAATCTTCCGGGCCTGAGCAATGCGGGATCCATGATGTCGGGCCTGTTCGTTGCCGCTATCACAACAACGTTGTTCAGCGCTTCCAGACCGTCCATCTCCGTAAGCATCTGGGATATGACTCTTTCAGTGACATTGCTGTCTCCGCCCGTTCCTCTTTCCGGAGCGATCGAATCGATCTCATCCATGAAGATGACACAGGGTGAAGCCTGCCTTGCCTTACGGAATGTTTCTCTCACAGCTTTCTCGGATTCTCCGACCCATTTGTTCAGGAATTCCGGACCTTTCACTGCGATGAAGTTGGCTTCCGACTCGGTTGCCACTGCTTTCGCAAGCAATGTCTTACCTGTACCCGGAGGACCGTAGAGCAGGATTCCCTTCGGAGGTTTGGCGTTCATGTTCTGGAATATCTTGGAATATTTCAGAGGCCATTCGACCGCTTCCTTCAGTTCCTGTTTCGCATCATCCAACGCACCGACATCTTCCCACCTTACATTGGGTTTCTCGATCAGCACTTCCCTCATTGTGGAAGGCTGCATCTCCTTCAGTGCGTTGAAGAAGTCTCCTCTGTTAACCTGAATCTTGTTCAGTACTTCCACCGGGATTACTTCGGCTTCGACATCCACATCCGGAAGGATTCTTCTGAGTGCCGCCATTGCAGCCTCTTTGGCCAATGCGGAGATATCCGCACCCGCGTATCCGTGGGTTCTGTCGGCCAATTCCTCAAGATTCACATCGTCCGCAAGAGGCATTCCCCTTGTGTGGATCTGCAGAATCTCAAGCCTTCCGTTCCTGTCCGGGATGTTGATTTCGATTTCACGGTCAAACCTTCCGGGTCTTCTGAGAGCCTCATCTATAGAGTTGGGCCTGTTGGTCGCACCTATCACTACAACCTTACCCCTTGACTTCAGTCCGTCCATAAGAGCCAGGAGCTGGGCTACGATTCTCCTTTCCTCTTCTCCGGACACTTCGTCACGTTTCGGAGCAATCGAATCTATCTCATCGATGAAGATGATACTCGGAGCGTTTTCTTCCGCTTCTTTGAAGATTTCCCTTAACTTTCCTTCGGATTCACCGTAGAACTTACTGACGATTTCAGGTCCTCCGATGTACGTGAAGTTACTGCTTGTCTCACCTGCCACAGCTTTGGCAAGCATCGTTTTACCTGTTCCCGGCGGTCCGTGGAGTAACACACCTTTAGGAGCTTCGACTCCCAGCCTCTTGAACAGTTCGGGGTGTCTGAGCGGGAGTTCTACCATCTCCCTGATTCTTTTCACCTCGTCTCCGAGACCTCCGATATCATCGTATGTGACAGTCGGAATCTCACCGTTGGCACCTGCGGGTTTGTCGCTGATCTTGACTTCGGTGGACGATGTCATTATGACAGCGTCTGCGGAAGGAGAGAACGATGTGACAATCATATCGAACTTGTTTCCCATGACGCTTAACGTGATGGTATCTCCTTTCGCGAAACAGCGTCCGTCGAACGTATCCCTGAGGAAGGATTCGCCTCCCTGAAGTCTGAGTTCCTGACTCGGAGCGAATGTTATCTTCGTAGCATTCTTCGCTTCGATTTTCTTGATTCCCACACGTTCGTCGATACCTGTTCCCGCGTTCCTCCTCGTGGAACCGTCGATCCTGATGATGCCTCTGTTTGCATCCTCGGGACCTCCCATGAGGACTTTCACAACGGTTTTCCTTGTACCGTCAATCTGCACTATGTCGCCGACGTTGATGCCGAGGATACCCATAATTTCGGGATCGACCCTTGCCACACCCTTGCCGGCTTCTCCGGGTTTAAGCTCCGCTACCTTCAGCGGTTTTTCATTGCTCATCCTTCTCACCTTCTTTGCTGACTCTGATTGTTTTTTCGATGTCGTCTATCATGTCCCTGATGACGTCCGAACGCACGTTGAGATCCTCGGAAAGCTGTTCCACGGACCTGTTCGGTTTGTTCAGCAGCTCGTATGCGAGATTTTTCCTTACGTATCCGTCCTGTACGGAGATCACAGAGGAGAGAATCGATTCTCTTTCCCTGATGAGTTCCGAATATTCTTTCTCAAGCTGACCGAGTTTGGTGTCGATTTCGTTGATTTTTTCCCTCATGTTTCTGAGGTTGTCGACATCGACATCTTTCTTCTCGCCTTCCGGCTCGATCATTCTTGCGGAGAACATTCCGTTTCTCATGTCTATTATCAGTGTGAACTCCGAGCTCGGTTCGTATACGATCCTGTCGGGACCCATGGAACTGCTCTCGCGGTAGCTGACCACCATTCCGTTCTTTTTCAATACGGACAGATTCTTCATTACGGCCTGCTGGCTTATGCCCAGTTCCTTCGACAGCTGCAGAGGATAGCGGGGCATTTTCACCAAAGACCCCAGTATCTTGCGTCTGGTCGGGTTCTCGACCATTGAAAGCAGGACATCCAAATCCATCATCGTATCACTCGGTTGTTAACTGTTGGTTAACTACTACGTATTAGTTTGTTCTTTTATATATAGTTAACTACTGATACGGTATTGTTGTATGTAACAATCCGACAAACAGCCGGTAAAATTCCGTCTGGCCTGTACGAACCGATAAATAGAATCTTCCTGTAATACGGACGATGTCCGGCGAATTGAGGGACGATGTCATCGTGATAAAGGATCAGGCCGAAGGCAGCAGACTCTACAACAGAGGAAACTACGGCTACCCGATGAGAGGCGGAGGCCTGGAATTGGACCTCATGGAAGGGGCATATCTTCTTGAAAGCAAAAGACTGGAAGTTGTTCACAAAGGCGAATCACTCGCTTTCGAGGAATTATTCAATCACGCTTCTTCGGTTTTATCGGATTTCGATATCAAGTATATGGTATACCGCGACATCAGATCCAGGGGATTGGTTGTTAAGGTGGAATCGGGAACATTCGATATGTCTGTGTTCCCGAGAGGAATGACCATGAGCAACTCCCGTCCGATTTATATGGTGAGGGCTGTCTCCGAACGTACTGCGTTCGATATCGGAAGTTTTTCCGGCGAAGTATCCGAAACAGAGGACAAAGGAAAGACTCTGCTTTACGGTGTTGTGGATGAAGAAGGAGATATCGTCTACTACAAGATGATGCACCGCGACCCGAAAGGAGAAGTCATGCCGAAAGACGGCGTGCAGAGAGTATCCGGACGTTTAATCCGCGACAGGGTTTTCATTTTCGATTCCGCAGATTCCGCAATCGTTTACGAATCGGGTTTTTACGGAAAAACAATCGAGAATGTGATGCAGTTGTCTCTTATTGAGGCATGTTATCTCATGGACCGCGGACAGCTGAAAGTCATTTCCTCTGTTACAGAGAAGAAAATGACACTCAAAGAACTGAAAGACTTCGGAAGAGAGATTCAGGATGAATTCGATCTCAGGCTGAAAGCATACACGGATGCAAGATCCAGGGGATTGGTTGTAAAGACAGGTTTCAAGTACGGTACACATTTCAGGGCGTACGAAGGATCTCCCGACGACTGCCACGCAAGATATCTGATGCATGCAGTCGATGCCTCCGAAAGAACAATGTGGCCGGAAATATCCCGTGCGGTAAGGCTTTCGGGCGGTGTAAAGAAAGAATTCCTGTTCTGCAGAGTCGGAAAGGATATCGAATATCTGGAATTCAGATGGTTCAGACCGTAATCCGGGAACAGACTGCTTCTTTTTTTGATAATTTATTAAGAATATATGTTCCCGGACTGTACCGAATACAGTCCGGGATGATGTTTCAGAGCTGAATCTCGATTCCGAGTTTCTCGGTGAGTTCCTTGTATCTGTTTCTGATGGTGACTTCGGTCACACCCGCAACATCCGCGACTTCTCTCTGAGTTCTTCTCTCGTTGCAGAGAATCGATGAGATGTAAATCGCAGCTGCGGCTACTCCCGTAGGTCCGCGGCCCGATGTGAGTTCTTTCTCGGATGCATCCTTGAGGATTTCCGCGGCTTTAGTCTGAACCTCACCGCTCAGTTTGAGTTCGGAACAGAATCTCTGCACATAGTCCTGAGGTTTCGTGGGCATGAGCTTCAGTTTGAGCTCACGTGTCATGAAACGGTAGGTCCTTCCGATTTCTTTCCTTCCGACACGGCTTGAGTTGGCAACTTCATCAAGAGTCCTGGGGACACCGCACTGCCTGCATGCTGCGTAAAGCGAAGCTGCAACGACACCTTCGATGGAACGTCCTCTGATCAGATTTTTGTTGACGGCTTTCCTGTAAATCATGGCGGCCGTTTCCCTTACGTTTCTGGGAAGACCCATTGCGGATGCCATCCTGTCCAACTCGGACAGTGCGAATGCAAGGTTCCTCTCCGTAGCGTTCGAGACACGGATTCTTCTCTGCCATTTCCTGAGCCTGTAGAGCTGTGCTCTGTTCCTTGTGGGGATGCTCTTTCCGTAACTGTCCTTGTTCTTCCATGAGATTTCCGTGGACAGTCCCTTGTCGTGGATGGTGTATGTCATGGGAGCGCCGGTACGTGCCCTCTTCTCTCCCTGCTCGACATCGAACGCCCTCCATTCAGGTCCCTGATCTATGAACTGGTCGTCGATAACGAGGCCGCAGTCCTCACAGGTCAGTTCTCCTCTTTCATAATCGCGGACTAGGTGTTTACTTCCGCACTCAGGACATTTCTCGATTTCCTCAGTGCTTTCTTTTGGTTTTACCATGTCTGTTCTCTCCCCTGTAAAAAACCTTCTTCCCGACTATCCCATCCAATGACGTACCCTCGCGTGACGATACTGTCACATACGGGCCGTCTACCGGGCCGAAAATGCGTTTAACAGTCCCGATTGCGGATCCTTTCTCATCGAAGATCTGCTCGCCGGCTTCCGGAGCGGTTTCTGCCTTCACGACGAATCTTCCTTCGCCGGAGACAGTCTCAACTACACCCAGAAACTCCACGAGAACCACCGACTGACAATCCGTAACCTTGACGTTGTCCGGGTCACCTATACTAATGTTTCATATAAAAAAGTTATGGAGAAGTTTATATCCTGTTATCACTCAGTATATAATTTTAAGCCGTCGGTATTACCGTTTTCTTCATTCTTTATCTTATTTAAATCCGAATGTTTGTAAAATACGGTGTGATGGCGTATGGATGCAATATCCATCATGCCGTATACGGAGCATAGAACACTTTATTATCTGTGATAACATCCTCAACGACGATGCCAGATATCCTCATAATTATGGGAAGCAAGAGCGATCTCCCCGTTGCCGAGAAGGCGACGGCATTGCTGAAGAAATTCGATGTCAGTTACAGAGTTGTGATCGCTTCCGCTCACAGGACACCTCACAGGGTGGAGGAATTGGTCGCATCCTCGGATGCATCCGTATTCATCGCAATAGCCGGATTGGCCGCAGCTCTTCCGGGAGTTGTCGCTTCGTTTACTACCAAACCTGTCATAGGCGTACCGGCCAGCGGTAAGATGAATCTCGATGCATTGCTGTCGATAGTTCAGATGCCCCCGGGAATACCCGTTGCGACGGTAGGTCTCGACAGAGGAGACAATGCAGCGGTGTTGGCAATACAGATGCTGAGCATATCCGATGAAGGATTATCCAAAAAACTGGCGGATTACAGGAAAGAGATGGCTGACAGAGTCATCGCGGATTCAGAAGGTGTAGCCGATGTTTAAAGCAGACAGATTCGTCGAGGAGCATGTGAAATCCGTCGCGGAACAGATTAAAGGTAAAGCGATTATCGCATGTTCCGGCGGCGTCGACAGTATGGTGGCAGCAGTCATCGCAAGCAAAGCGATAGGCGACAGATTACTGGCGGTTTATGTCGACACGGGAATGATGAGGAAAGGCGAGACCGACGAGGTCCGCGGTATGCTTCAGGACATGGGTGTCAATTTCAAGATTATCGATGCAAGCGCGGAATACTTCGAGGCACTGAAAGGCGTAACGGATCCCGAAGCCAAGAGGAAGATAATCGGAGAGAAATTCATCCGTGTCTTCGAGAGGGAAGCGAAAGTCTTCGAAGCGAAATATCTCGTGCAGGGTACGATTGCACCTGATTGGATCGAATCGGGTGACGGCGTCCGTGACACCATCAAATCGCACCACAACGTCGGAGGACTTCCCAAAGACATGGGAATGGAACTCTGCGAACCTCTCCGCGATCTGTACAAAGACGAAGTAAGAGCGGTCGCAAGGCTTCTGGGCGTAAAAGCATCAGAGAGACAGCCGTTCCCGGGACCCGGACTCGCCGTAAGGTGTCTGGGAGAAGTTACACCTGAGAATATCGGGATTGTACGTGAGGCATGTTTCATCGTTGAAGATGAGATACAGAAAGCAGTCGCAGACGGTAAGATGGAAATGCCCTGGCAGTACTTCGCGGCGCTTCTTCCTTCCAAATCGGTCGGAGTGCAGGGAGACAGGAGAGCATACGGAAGAACTATCGTCGTACGTGCGGTGTCATCTCTCGATGCGATGACCGCGGAATTCTCAATGATTCCTCTTGCGATTCTCGATAAAATATCAAGGCGTATCACCAATACGATGAAGGATCAGGTCAACCGTGTTGTGTACGATATTACAAACAAGCCCCCGGCGACCATCGAGTGGGAGTGATTTTTCCTTTCCGCCGTCACGCGTGCTTTATGCCCGTGACGGCGGAGATTTCTTCATTAACCGTACATAAATCGTCAAGACCCAGATCATGGATGTCGTTGTTACCTGTGATCCTTGCGAACGTTCTCAGCTGTTCCGATAATGCACTGAGGAAGTTTGCTACACGCTTCGCACCCGTATTGATGTCAAGACGTTTTTCCAATTCCGGACCCTGTGTTGCTATTCCCATAGGACATCTTCCGGAATCGCAGATTCTGTATCTCTGACATCCCAACGCCATCAGCGGTGCGGATGCCAATGCAACCGCATCCGCGCCCATCGCAATCGCTTTTACTATGTCGCCGCCGGTACGGAATCCTCCCGTGATGACAAGATCCTGTTTCATTTTATGTTCATCCATGTACCTTCTGGCTCTTGCCAATGCGTACACGGTGGGAACGGAACTGTTATCCTTCAGGAATTTGGGAGATGAACCCGTAGCTCCTCCGCGGCCGTCGATTGTTATGAAATCACAGCCCGATTTCGAAATAAATTCCAAATCATCCTCAATATGTCCTGCGGCGATTTTCACACCTATAGGTTTTCCTTCGGTTCTTTCACGCAGAGTCTCAATCAGTTCTCTCAGATTTTTCGGTGTCTCGATCCCGGGGAAGGATGCAGGACTCAGGATGTCTTCTCCTTCTTTCTTTCCTCTCATTTTCGCTATTGTTTCCGTGACTTTCTTTCCGGGAAGATGTCCGCCCATACCCGGTTTGGTCCCCTGACCTATTTTGATTTCAACCGCATCGCATCCTTCGAATGTGGAATCGTTCACACTGTACCTGTTCGGGACGTATTCGAAGATGTATCTGTACGAATTCACCATTTCATCTGCGAGTACGCCGCCTTCTCCGCTGCACATTGCCGTCTTTACTGCGGAACTTCCTTTCGCAAGAGCGATTTTCGCACTCATCGACAGTGCACCGAAACTCATGTGCGAGATGTACACAGGCATTTCGATAATCATCGGATGTTTTGCTTTTTTACCGATAATTGTGCGTAAAGAGACATTGTCACTCTCTTCCAACGGTTTCACCGCCAACTGCGAACCGAGAATCAGAATTTCGGAGAAATCCGGTACAGGGAGAAGAGTTTCCATGGCTTCGGTGAGATTCTTTCCGGTGTATGACATATGTCTGATTTCATCGAGAACACTGTCGCCTTCTTTTATTAAATCAGAATCAAGTTCCAAACCGATTGTATCCGGGGGCGGAGTACATCCGTCCGCAGAGCGGTATTTTTCCTTGGGCATATTGCACAACGGACAGACCCAATCCTCGGGAAGTTCGGTGAAAGGTATACCTTCCTTCTCTTCGTCATATACCTCTCCGCATACGGTGCAGATGTACTTCGCCATGGTGTTAACATTCGGGTATGTCTATTTAAGAGGCGTTAAACGGATTGTATTCTTCGGTTTTTAATAAAAAGAATATCATTTTCGGATAACCAACGATTATATCGTCTTCTGTAATTACCGTGACAGAGGATTCAATGTTCGAATTGGTGCAGGTGTCTGAGAATTGTTATTACATTCAGAATCCGGCGAAGATCGGATTGGTGAAACTGAATGATGACAGCGTGTGCCTGATAGACAGCGGTAACGACAAAGAGGCCGGACGTAAAGTAAGGCAGATTCTTGACAAAAACGGATGGCATCTGACTGCGATATACAACACACATTTCCATGCCGATCACGTAGGCGGAAACAGATATCTTCAGTCGCAGACCGGCTGTAAAGCGTATCTTCCTGAGATTGAATGCGTATTCGCACGTCATACGATATTGGAACCTTCTTTCCTGTACGGAGGGTCTCCGATGGAAAGTCTCTGTCACAAATTCCTGATGGCACAGGACAGCGACTGTGAATATCTTACAGATAATGTTCTTCCGAAGAATCTCTCTTCGATATCTCTTCCCGGACATTCTCCCGGCATGGTGGGATACAGAACATCCGATGACACCGTATTCCTTGCGGACTGTCTGTCAAGTGTCGAAACACTGAAGAAATACACCATCGGATACGTCTACGATATCGAATCCTATCTTTCTACGCTGAAAACCGTGAAGGACATGAAGGCATCTATGTTTATACCCGCACACGTTGAGGCTACCGAAGATATTTCCGAGCTGGCACAGTACAATATCGATGCGACTTTGGATGTTGCGGATCATATCACTGAGATTTGTAAAACACCGATTTCCACGGAATCCGTCGTGAAGAGAATTTTCGACGATTACAGTCTCAGAATGACGATGGAAGAGTATGTTCTGATAAGCAGTACGGTACGTTCGTATCTTTCGTGGCTTGAGAGTAAAGGCAGAATCGCACATGATGCCGCAGACAATATGCTCACGTGGTGTATGAAACCCTGATTTCGGACCGATGTTTAAACATCGGTCGGGATGATATATTTATACGAAACCTCGGATTGGGCATAACAATGAGGATCTACGTAGTGGATAACGGAGGCCAATGGACACACCGCGAGTGGCGTGTGCTCAGATATCTAGATGTCGAGACCAAGATAATTCCGAATACCACTCCGTTCGATGAGATTAAAGACGAAGTCGACGGACTCGTGCTTTCGGGAGGTTCCCCTTCCGTAGCTACCGAAGCGGACGCTATGGGCAACAACGGAGAATATCTCGACAAAGCGGATTTCCCGATCTTCGGTATCTGCGCGGGAATGCAGTTTACCTGTGAGCATTTCGGTTCCACGTTGGGCCCCGCACAGAATCCCGAGTTCAGCAAAGTAGATCTTAAAATTCTCGACAACAGCGACATTTTCAGAGGAATTCCTTCGGAGATAACCGCATGGGCTTCACACAACGATGAAGTGAAAGCCGTTCCCGAAGGATTCGATCTGATTGCGACATCTCCCACATGTCCCGTGGAAGCGGTCCGCTGTAAAACGAGACCTATCTACGCAGTGCAGTTCCACCCCGAGGTAGAACACACCGAATACGGAGAACAGATGTTCCAGAATTTCGCGGACATCTGCCGCGAGTGGAAGGAATCTCACTGATCCTTCGTCGCGACGTAGATGTTCACGGCACCCATGGATTTGACGTAGAATTTTGCGTCGTTGAATCCCGCTTTCCTGAAGATAGCGACCATGTCGTTTCCGTGGGGGAATCCTTCGAGTGAGGATGTCAGCCAATCGTACGCAGGCTGTTTTCCGTCAATCTTCTTTCCTTTGTCGTATCTCCTTCCGAAGAACGGCACGATGTGGAACACGTAGATGTTGTATCCGAACAGGAGAATCCTGTTCTTGGGCTTGGAGAGTTCCGCAACAATGCATTTTCCTCCGGGTCTGAGGATTCTGTGCATTTCGCATACCGCTTTCTGAATGTCGGTGACGTTTCTGAGCATGTATCCCGATGTGACGAGATCGAAGGAATTGTCTTCAAATTCCATGTTGAGAGCGTCTCCCACACGGAAATCAACGTCTTTGGGAAGATTCAGGTCGGCCATTTTCTTCTTGGCCATTGCAAGCATTCCGGGTGTGATGTCGACTCCGATAACTTCTCCGTCTTTGCCGACTCTTTCCGCCGCCATGAATGAAATTTCACCGGTACCGCATCCGACATCGCATACTTTCTTGCCTGTGATGTCTCCGGCTTTCTTGAACATGAATTTGTGCCATCCTTTGACCATGCCGATGGACATTATACCGTTCATTTTGTCGTAATATTCGGCGATTTCCTCGAAAACGTCTACGACGTATTCGCCCTTGCCTTCGAATTGGTTGCCCTTCAGTTCCTCTGCCACGGTGCCACCTCAAATCACGGAATGAGAATCCATATCAAATAACCTGCGACCATCAGAACGCCGAAATGCCAATTCAGTTTGAAACATAACGGCACAAGCATGAAATTTGCATGCTTGTCCGAAGGTGCTTTCTTCGAATTTGCGTAAAGGATGTATGCGTCGTACAGGGACAGCAACGCCAGCAGACAGAGTACAGGTGCTTTTCCGATTATCACCAAAATTATCAGAATCGGGAATGAAATCAACGATTCGATAAGATACATTTTCATTCCGTTTTCATAGGACATACGTCCGATGAGTGTGCCTACGCCTGCCTCCTTATCGTCTTTGTAGTCACGGACTTCGTTACCTGCCAGGACGGCCGTAATCATGAATGCGTTGGGAAGACTGAGTAACAGAACATCCCACGAGAAGAAATCTCCCGTGAGAACGTAGTATGTTCCCATCGGCATGAGAATACCGAAGTTGATGAAGATAGATAACTGACCCAGACCGTGGTATTTGTAGGATGCGCCGGTGGTGTACATCGTGACTCCGAGTAAGCCGATTACTCCGTAAATCATCAGTCCGATGCCTACGTGAAACATCAGGATGATTCCGATGATACAGATTGCCGCAATACAGATAATTCCCGCTTTGAGAACATCTTTCGGTTTCAGTACTCCCGTGACCAATTCGGGAGATCTTGTTTCGTTCTCTACGGTGTCCGTTCCCTTTACGAAATCCCCGTACGTGTTCAGAATGTTGGCTGCAATCTGAAAGAGACACGATCCTATCACAATCAGTATGAAGACCAACGCATCCGTCAGGCTGCGGTCGATGTGTTGGAATGCCATTACACCGCCTATCAGTGCGGGTACGACAGCTCCGTGTAACGTCCACGGCCTGAGTACATTCCACCATCCGGCCTTAATCGGTTTTACAGTCGGGGTTTGCATGCAATCGCATTGGACAACACGATATAAATAAATTATTTATCGAAAAACGATAAATATCAATCATACGATTGACCGAATATGAGCGTAAAGGGTGCACTGAGCAGCAGTGCCTTCATGATGATGGCCGCGATGATTGTCGCGCTCATCACAAATTTTGCCGGTTGGTTCCCGGATTCTCTGACTGCGGGTATCCGTTCCGAACTGACAATATGGACATTGGTGGTGATGCTGACACTGTCCCTGTCCAGAATTTCGTATAAGAATCTGAATCCTCTTGCGTACGGAAAATCGTCATTGAGAGCGGTTCTTTTGGGACTTGTTATTTCATCGGTTATTCCGTTGGTAGGATATTTCTTACTGAAAGACACGGAATTCGGCAATCAGTCCATGGGATTGATCTTCATTGCGGCGACACCCTTCGCAGGTTCGGTTGTTCCGCTGTCGTATATTCTCAGAGGAGATATGGAACACGCCGCAAGAGGTACGATTGTTACGTATGTTGTTGCATTGGCATGGATTCCGTTCATTATATGGGCGACATTGGGCGAAACGGTGAACATGACGGATGTCGTCATAACCGTTCTGAAGCTTTTGGGTATTCCGCTGATTGCTTCGAGGCTTCTCACCAAGGTGAAGATAGACAAGGATGTCATGGCTATATTCCTCAATCTGTGTATCTTCTTCATGGTCTGGCTCTCCGTAGGTGCGACCAACTTTGCGGGTATCCCCGTATGGGTGTTCGTTGCCTTTGCACTGATCGCATTCCTCAGATCCTTCGGTCTCGGATTCGCTGTCGAAGGTGTCGAGAAGAAAGCGGGAATCGGATGGTCACAGAGGGTTACCGATATTCTGATGGCATCCTATAAGAACAAAGGAATCGCAATCGCACTGTGTACATCGGGAATTCTCGGTCCGCTTACAGGCGATGCGATGGTCGCGATTGCTACGTCTATTCTCGTTGAGATTACGTGGGTCGCGTTCATGGACTCCGTTCTCTTCAGCAGGAAGAGAATGGAAAGAGAAATCGGTTCGGAGGCCTGAATCCCTGCCCGAAAGGGCGGGGATCACTCCTCCTCATCTTCTACATATTCCAGAATATCTCCGGGCTGACATTTCAGCGCTTTGCAGATTCCGTTGAGTGTCGAGAATCTTATGGCACAGATTTTTCCCGTTTTGATTTTGGAAAGATTTACATTGGATATTCCCACGAGTTCGGTCAGCTGATTCAGTGACATCTTTCTGTCGGCCATCACTCTGTCCAATCTCAGGATTATCGCCATTTCATCGCCTCAGAGTGTTTCGTCGGATTCTTTCTGCAGCAGCGAACCGTACTGGCACATAAGTGCGATGCAGTACATCACAACGGATACCAACAGCGAACCGAGGAAGAGGAATGCCGTTCCGGCCAATCCTCTGTTCATGAAGTATCCGAGTATCAGGAGCAGGAATGCCGATATGAGGTAGATTATCGAAATCATTCTCATTCTGTCCGCATTCTTCTCGGTGAAGGGGCTGTCCTCCTTCGATATCGACTGCATCACCTTTCCGATGGTTATGACTGTAATCGATCCCATGGAGAAAATCAGAATGTTTTCCAACGCCGCGGCGGTGAGAATTTTCATGCTTTCGTCTTCGCCGTGGCCGATCCAATCGATCATCATGTTGAATGCATCGTCCGAAAACGACGATGCTATGCCGAGGCAGACCGTGATTATGACGAAAACCGCCAAAATCCATCCTGCGACCGTCATTACGGTCGATGCGTACCTGCAGATTTTCTTCAGTCTAGAGAGTCCGTGCCTCATATGCCGGACATATCATAATTGTTTTAGAATAAGATTTCGAGACGGTCGTGAGACCGTCTCCGGAATTAAACCGATTATGCAATCTCTTTCAGCATAATCTCGAGATCCGAAAGGATCTGCATGATTGTGCTCCAGGACTCCATGGGTATGTTGGGGTCGTTGGAAAGATCCGCGAGAATGTTGATAGCGTTGGAGATGCGGAGATCCATCGGTTTCTTTGTGTCCTGAAGGTAAGCTACAGCGTCCGTCGCACCCTTCCTTATGTTCCTGGGGACTCCGTTGTCGTTGGCGAGACGTCCCTCGAGTTCATTCGTAATCTGTTTCAGTTTTGCGTCGATTGCTGCCATGCTGTCTTCCTCCACTCACATCGATTCGAATTCTTCCTGGAGATCCATGACGAACTGCTCAAGGACATCTTCGAAAAGCTGGGATCTGTATTCCCTGCTTCCGCCGAGATCGCTCTGAATCTTGGCGACGAAATCGTTGTTTTCTTTGATAATCTCAATGCTACAGAGAACTTCTTCCATACAATCACCTGCTGTGTGGGCACGCCACAATCTGCGTTTTATATTTAAGATTATTCGCTTACTCTTTTCCGGAAACTTCTGTACAATCCGTATAAAAATAAGAATCCGCGCAGTCACAGACGGACTGCGCGGTTGAAATGATTTAATCAGGCTTCGAGTGTGTAGCACTCTTTACCTTCGAAGTAGACGGAAACGACGTTACCCTCGTGGATCTTGTCTGCGTCGCATGTCGTGATATCCTTGTCGAGGAGAAGGAAATCAGCGTACTTTCCGACTTCGATGGAGCCGCGGGTATCTTCAATCTGAAGCTGTTTCGCTCCGTTGATTGTCATGATGTCGATAGCCTGTTCGACGGTGACTCTCTCGGCGGGATCGAGCTGCCATACGTCTTTGTCGGCGCAGGTGTCGTTGACCGCTACCTCAATGATTCCGCATACGGTAATCGGTGCACCGGAGGCTGCGGGAACATCGGTCGAGGATGATATGTTGACGCCGTTTTCGATGAGGGACTTAATCGGGTATCCTGCTTTTGCAAGATCTTCCCTGAGGAGTTGGCTCACGAGCTGATCGCCGATACTCTTGTCAATCAGTGTTCTCCAGTTGATGTTGACTGCGGCGTAGATGTTGTGTTCTCCCATCTTCTTCTTGGTTTCATCCGTTATGTTACGTGCGTGGCATATTCCGTTGTAGACACCGTCTTTTGCCGTGCTTTCTGCGTTAATGAATGCGTTGACAACCTGTTCGGAAGCCGCATCTCCCTGTGCGTGCACGTGTACGGAGAGGCCCTTTTCGTTCGCGGCTTTCACGAGTGCGTACATGGTCTCATCGGACCATACCTGAGTGCCGTAACCTCCAGAAACGTATTCTTCCTTCATCCAACCGCTTCCGCTTTCGACGGCTTCTCCGTCTGCGAACAGTTTGATAGTCTTGAATACCAAGTGGTCTGTTGAGTATTTTCCCATGTATTTTACGGCGTTATCGATTTCTTTTTCCCAGTCTTCGTAGGAATCAATCTTGTACGAACCGCCTACGTAGATCGTGAGGCCCGTGGTTTTGTCGTATTCGGTAAGACAGTCAATGGCTTCCGATCCGAAGTAGTTCAGCCAACCGTCCTGGTAGTAGGTGTAACCGTTTTTGTGCAGGCTCTCTTCCATTGTCTGACTTACTTTGGCATAGTCTTTCTCGGCAATGTTGAATTTGGTCGCCATGACGTTCTTCAGAACGTAGTTGTAAGCCATATCCGAAGCGAGACCGATTAATTCGCCTGTCGTTGCGTCTTTGTAGAACTCTCCGCCTGTGATGACTGTATCTTTTGTCACACCGGCAAGCTCGAAGGCTTTGCTGTTGCAGAATCCGTTGTGACCGCTGTCATCTGTGATCAGCATAGGTTTGTCACTGCAGATTTTGTCGAGTTCGCTGCGCATGTCGATGGTGGCTTTGGTAGCCGTCATTTTGATGTTGTTCCAGCCGAATGAGTAGTAAACTTCGCTGTCGGGATTGTCTTCGACGTATTTTGTGACATTTGCGAGAATTTCCTCTTTCGTATCGCCGGTTACGGAGAGACCGAGTGCCAGAAGTACACCTTCCATGGCGTAGTGTCCGTGACCTTCGGTGGCTCCGGCCATAATGAGACCTTTGTCCCTGTAATCGATGACCTTTGTCTTGCCGTCTTTGATGTAAGACTTGACTCCGTCTTCGTCTCCGACGTAGACGTATTTGCCGTCTTTGACGGCTATTGCTTCGGCGTAATCTCCCGTTGCGTTGGAAGTGTAGATTTTTCCGTAAACAACGGTGTCCGCCGCATTTGCGTCACTGTTGATGATGCTGCCGCAGCACACGAATGCACCCGCAACAACCAAAGCGACACATGCTATGGCGATAATCGTATTTTTGTTCATAAAACTCACCTGTTTCAGGAAGTGAACGTTTCCGTTACGGAAATGAATTTCATTATAGAAAAAGACAGCCGCAATATGCTGGCTGTCGGACAGGAGATTTGTGGATTTTTAGATTTTAGTCTACTGTTTCATTATTTTTGATATTCCCTGTTCGGAAGCTTTACCTATGAACCGAACACAGTACTCCGTTCTTTACGGAACAGGGGTTGCGCAGGATGTAAACAATAAAGATCCGCGCAGCCGTGAAAGCTGCGCGGTTGAAATGATTTAATCAGGCTTCGAGTGTGTAGCACTCTTTACCTTCGAAGTAGACGGAAACGACGTTACCCTCGTGGATCTTGTCGGCGTCGCATGTTGTGATGTCCTTGTCGATGAAAAGGAAATCTGCGTACTTTCCGACTTCGATGGAACCGCGTGTGTCCTCAATCTGAAGCTGTTTCGCTCCGTTGATTGTCATGATATCGATAGCCTGTTCGACGGTAACTCTTTCGTCAGGATTGAACTGCCATACATCTTTGTCGGCGCAGGTGTCGTTGACCGCTACCTCAATGATTCCGCACACGGAAGTCGGTGCACCGGCGGATGCGGGAACATCGGTTGAGGATGATACGTTAACTCCCTTGTCAAGGAGGGATTTAATCGGGTATCCTGCTTTTGCACGATCTTCATCGAGGAGTTTCAGGAGTATTTCGCCTTCATTCTCGGCATACAGTGTTCTCCAGTTGATGTTGATTGCAGCGTAGATGTGGTGCTCCCCCATCTTCTCTTTGGTCTCTTCCGTTATGTTGCGTCCGTGGCATATTCCGTTGTAGACACCGTCTTTTGCTGTACTCTCGGCGTTAATGAATGCGTTGACAACCTGTTCGGAAGCCGCATCTCCCTGTGCGTGCACGTGTACGGAGATACCTTTTGAATTCGCAGCCTTTACGATTGCGTTCATGTCCTCATCGGACCATACCTGAACGCCGCAGCCGTATTTTTCGTCGACGTATTTCTCTTTCATCCAACCGCTTCCGCTTTCGACGGCTTCTCCGTCTGCGAAGAGCTTGAGTGTGTTATATGCGAAGTGGGCGGTTGCGTATTTCTTCATGTATTCTTCGGCGGTGTTGACTTCTTTCTCCCAGTCTTCGTACGAATCGATCTTGTACGAACCGCTTACGTAGATTGTGAGGCCTGCAGTCTTATCGTATGTGGTGATACAGTCCATAGCTTCCGATCCGAAGTAGTTCAGCCAACCGTCCTGGAGGTAGGTATAACCGTCTCTGTGAAGGTTTTCTTCCATTGCCTGGCATATTGCGGCGTAGTCTTTTCCGTCGATCTTGAATTTGTCGGCGATTGCGTTCTTCAGAATGTAGTTGAAAGCCATATCGGAAACGAGACCGAGGAGTTCGCCTGTCGTTTTGTCTTTGCAGAATTCTCCGCCTTTGATGACTGTATCTTTTGTCACACCGGCAAGCTCGAAGGCTTTGCTGTTGCAGAATCCGTTGTGACCGCTGTCATCGGTAATCAGCATGGCTTTGTCACTGCAGATCTTGTCGAGTTCGCTGCGCATGTCGATTGTGGCTTTGGTAGCCGTCATTTTAATGTTGTTCCATCCGAATGTGTAGTAAACCTCATTGTCGGGATGCTCCTCGACATACTTTTTGACATTATTGATGATGTCTTCCTTTGTATCTCCGGTTACGGTGAATCCTACCGCCTGAAGTACACCCTGCATGGCGTAGTGTCCGTGACCTTCGGTGGCTCCGGCCATAATGAGGCCTTTGTCTCTGTAGTCGATGACTTTTGTTTTATTACCGATATAAGATTTGACTCCGTCTTCGTCTCCGACGTAGACGTATTTGCCGTCTTTGACGGCTATTGCCTCGGCATAATCTCCCGTTGCGTTGGAAGTGTAGATTTTTCCGTAAACAACGGTGTCTGCCGCGTTTGTGTCATCGCCTGTCATGTTGCCGCAGCATACAAATGCACCCGCAACAACCAAAGCAACACAGGCCATGGCGATAATTGCATTGTTATTCATTGAATCCACCTGTTTCAGAAAGTGAACATTTCTGCTTTGTGATGAAGTTCATTATAAAAAAAGACAGTCACAATATGCCGGCTTTCGGAAGGTGATTCTTTTTTCCTGAAATTCAGATTGCTGTCACACTGTTCCGGACATTTCCGATTCGGAACCTTTTACCCGGAAACCGACCGAAAGCTTTAAAATAACTACGTATAGTAACGGGTATCTCAATCGTTACCATATCAGTGGCAACGAGGAAGGTAAAACGCGATCGTCATCCAGACGAGAGGGAGATAATATGGACACAGAGACATCAAAAGCCTCAGAGTATCAGAAGAGAGCGGAATCGAAATTCCGCAATCTCGGTAAGGGAAAGTACGGAAGGATCAT
This sequence comes from Anaerovoracaceae bacterium, assembly GCA_963625795.1. Classification (GTDB taxonomy): domain Archaea; phylum Thermoplasmatota; class Thermoplasmata; order Methanomassiliicoccales; family Methanomethylophilaceae; genus Methanarcanum. Next base: position 31,087 of record CAVFUJ010000001.1, on the reverse strand, counting down.
GAAAATGGCCCGTACACCTACACGCGAGGAGTACAAGAAGACTATTGCCATCACAGGAATCGGTATTGTCATTCTCGGAGCCCTCGGTTTCCTTATCATGTGGCTCATGAACTACCTCCCGGATCTTTTCTGAAGGGTTAACATGTTGACAATTTTAGGAGACAACGAGCCCAGGGACGTACACGCAGGCTCACCTGTGAAATGGCCTTTCAGTGTATCGTCCGATGCTCCGAAGCTTACGTTTACTTTCTTCATAACCACAGGTCCCGACGGGACCGATGCACCCGAGTGGACAGTCGCTCTCAACGATGCGTCACACGAGGAGATATGGAGCAATTACGGCAACAAGACCGAAGTGAAGACCGACGGTCCCGCAAACGGACAGAAGGAATTCGCACTGGAGGTCATCTGTCCTAAAGGGGCCAGGTACGGCGACACTGTGTCCGTCACCGTGAATGTGTCCGCGGAAGGGGAGAGGGCCAGCAAGACCTTTGATGCACGCGCATCGCAGTCCATCATGGTCCTCAAGACCCAGATCGATCAGGAGAAGGTCGTTTCCGACAGTCTCGCCGCCAAAGCGAACATCGGAGAGAAAGATATCTATGCTATACTGAGCCCCGCAACTCTCAGGGGATATGTGTTCGTCGAAGGTATGAACACAGACCGTATGCACGAGAAGACCAGAGACATCAAGAAGGCAAGGTCGTTCGTCGACGGAGAAACCTCCATCGAAGAAATCAGTTCCTACCTTGTACCGCTCTCGACAGTCGTAGGAATTGTCGAAGGCGATCTGGTCGAACTTGTCAGCGGACCGTTCAAGGGCGAGAAGGCAAGGGTACAGCAGATAGATCAGACTAAAGAGGAGATCACCGTGGAACTCATCGAGGCGATGGTCCCGATACCTGTCACTGTCAAGGGTGACAGCGTCAGAGTCATTGAAAAGGAGAAGTGAAACAATGGTAGATACTGTTGAGGCATTGGTAGATGGAGGCAGAGCCTCCGCAGGTCCGCCCCTCGGTCCGGCACTCGGACCCAAAGGGGTCAACATCGGTCAGATCATCGCAGCAATCAACGAGAAGACGAAAGCCTACTCTGGAATGAAAGTCCCTGTGAAGATCCTGATCAAAGAAGACAAATCATTCGAAATCAAAGTCGGTACACCCCCCATGTCCGCTCTCATCAAAGGAGAGCTCGGAGTGGAGAGCGGAGCACACAACGCGAGGACGGAGAAGGTAGGAAACCTTACCATCGAGCAGGCGAAGAAGATCGTCGAAATGAAAGGCGACGACCTCCTCGGTGCGACATTGGAAGCACGCCTTCTTGAAGTCGCAGGAAACTGTGTGTCTGTCGGTGTCACCATCGACGGAAAGGACCCCAGGGTCTTCTCCAAAGACATCAAAGCCGGCGTTTACGCAGGCAAACTCTGATACCCGGGCGGCTTAAAGCCGCCCGCGGTCATTCAGACCTTTTTACCGAAATTTCATTCTTACTATTGAAATATTGAATATACATTCTCCGTGACGGTGTCATGAAGGCAATCGATAATTTCAGGAGTATGCCCGCGGACAAGCAGTTCAGAGTGTTCGCAGCCGCATTGGGTATTGTGCTGATTATCGATGTGCTTGCCGTAGGTTTGGTAAGTTTTTACGAACCTATGTTCGACATATCGAACTACTACGGAAACATCAACAACGTTGTTGACAATCACTTAATGCCGTACAGCGGATTCACTTTCGAATATCCTCCGCTGGCTCTGTTGGTTTTCATCATTCCGAGAATATTCTCGTGGGATCTGTGCTCGTTTCATACGGCCTATGCAGTCTTCGCAGCTTTGGCGTATGTGCTGTTTGCGTTCTGCCTTCTGAAGATTACGGATCATTTCAAAATTCAGCGTGCGAATGTCTATCTTTCACTGATCGTACTTGCAATAGTGGGAAATCAGTTCATTACGGCAAGAAACGATATCTTTGCAGTTCTTTCGGTAACTGCGGCATTCATGTTCTTCGCAAAGGAAAGATACGATCTTTCCGCAGTGATGTTGGCAGTCGGTGCGATGATCAAAATCTATCCGATTATTCTGTTCCCTGTTTTCATGCTGTTATTCCTGATGAAGAGAAATCCGAAGGGAATGTTCAGGTACGTTATCGTGGGCGCATTGTTCTGTGTCATTGCGGAATTACCGTTCATAATAGCCGATCCCGGGACGGCATTCGAATATCTTACGTACCATTCGGACCGCGGACTGCAGGTCGAAGGTATTGTGAGCAGTGTAATCACATTTGTCAATCTCTTTGTGCCGATAATCGACGAAATCGGAATTTACTACGGATCGAACACCATCATAGGCGAAATACCGGATATGTGCGCACGTTTCCTTGATGTCGCTGTCTACGCAGCATTGATAATAACATTCCTCGCAGCGGCATTCATCTGCCGTAAGAGAGTTGTCAGGGATGAAAAAGACGGACTCCGTTTACTTGCGGCTCTGTCTGCAATAACTGTGATGGTCTTCACTGCATTCAGCAAAGTGTATTCCGCACAGTACATGCTGTGGTTCCTGTCGCTTCTGCCGTTATTCCTGTTATCTCCGGGAGATGACAGATACAGGGAGATGGTGAAATACACAGTACTCTACGTGATATTCGCAATTCCGAGTTCGGCAGTTGCATTCACCGTCGGAGGACTGTATCCTGCGGATAATGTGATTCCGATTGTTCTTGTTCTGCTGAAGAATGTGATGCACATTGTTCTGTTGGTGTTTGTAATCAAAGCATTCCTCGGATGGGTTTCGGATAAGAAAACGGAGAATATTGCCGAAAAATCATCCTGATTGGATGGATATATGCTGCAGTTATCTGCATTTCCGAATCAGTCGACTGACAACGTTTATTATTCCAAGTTTATCTCCCTACAGACTGTAGTACAGGGTGTCGTCGGATGATTTTCAGATATCTGCGCAGAATAGATTGGATAATGGTCGCATGCTGCGCCGTCCTTATTATCTGTCAGGTCATCCTTGATTTCCGTATCCCGGAATACATGGCCGAGATTACCGGGCACATAAAATCGGGACACAGTACCGATACGGTAATCGACTGCGGATACAGAATGCTTGTGTGTGCATTTCTGAGTCTTGCAGCTGCAATACTTACGTCTGTTTTGGTTTCCCGCGTATCAAGCGCTCTCTGCCGTACCGTCGGCAATCTTCAGTACCGTAACATTCAGAAATGGTCGAGAAAGGATCTCGATTCGTTTTCGGTCGCTTCCCTGATTACACGTTCTACAAACGATATCAACCAGTTACAGCAGTACGTCGGGCGTCTGATTATTACGTTGGTCAAGGCTCCGACTGTTGCGGTCTGGGCTCTGATTAAGATTTCCTCCAGTACATTCGAATGGACCGCAGTTACTCTTCTGGCTATGGCGCTCCTCCTGACGATGATTTTCCTCATTCTCTGGCGCGGAGTCCCGTATCTGAGGAAAATAAGGCATCTGACCGACAATGTCAACGCGAATACACGTGAAGAATTGGAAGGAATGAGAACAATCCGCGCATATAATGCGGATGAGAAGACATTCGAGAAGTTTGATAAGTCCTCTGAAGAACTCAGAGACACCGCCGTCAAGATGATCCGTATCATCTCCACCATCGACCCGATTTCGGCATCGATGATGAACTTCCTCACCATGTCTATCTATTGGATCGGAGCCATAGTAATCAACTCCGCATACGGCGATACAAATTATCAGTTGAAGCTGTTCTCCGATATGATTGTCTTCACATCATACGCGTCAATGGTCATGTCTGCGGTTCTGATGGCCAAAGGAGTCATCAAGAGTTCACTGGACTTCGCCATATCGTCAAAAAGGATTGAGGAAGTCATCAATTACAAGCCGTCGACCGAGTACGGTACATGTAAGGCTTCAGATTCTCCCGAACCCGGAGCGGTATCGTTCGATCACGTATCATTCACATATCCCAACACAGACACCGAAGTACTGCACGACGTGTCTTTCAAAATAGGAAAAGGAGAAACCGTTGCGTTCATAGGACCTACGGCAAGCGGAAAAACAACGGTAATGTCGCTGATAGTCCGTCTTTACGATCCTTCTTCAGGAACGGTTTCCCTCGGCGGGTTGGACATCAGGGAATATGCCAGAGGAGAACTCACTCCCGTGTTGGGTTACGTTCCGCAGACACCTGTTGTTTATACAGGTTCCATAAGAAACAATCTCTGTTTCGGAGAGCCTGCTGAAGATGAAGATCTGATGCACGCACTGCGTATTGCACATCTCGATGAAACCGTAGACAATATGGCAGACGGTATGAATACGCGTCTCTCTCAGCACGGATGGAATCTTTCCGGAGGACAGAGGCAGAGACTGTCCTTAGCACGTGTTGTTTACAAAGGAGCTCAGATTTACATTTTCGACGACAGTTTCTCCGCATTGGATTCCAAGACCGATAAGGATCTCCGTAAAGCACTGTTTGAGGAAACAGCAGGTGCCACGAAGATTATCGTCGCACAGAGGGTCGGCACAATAATCGACGCAGACAGAATAATCGTTCTCGATAAGGGAACCGTGGTTGCATCGGGAAAGCATTCCGAATTGATGGAATCATGCGAACTTTACCGTGAAATCGCCACATCGCAGCTGGAGGAATCCGATGGCAAACGCTGATAAGACCTTCCTGTCGAATGCTTTCACGACTCACGAAGAGGAGAAGCCGAGGAATCTGTTCCTGGCGATGATAGCGCTTATCAAATACATGGGACCTCAGCGCCGCGCTGTGATAATAGGTGCCGCAGCGGCATTAATCGGTACTATACTGGCTCTTATCGCTCCCGGCTATCTCAGAGAACTTACGGACGGTCTGTACAGTTCGATTTCCGCCGGATTGCCGGTGGATATGAACTGGGTTGCCGGAATCGGAATCACACTCATAGTCATCTACGGATTCTGTATGTTATTCACGCTTGTGGAATCATACTTTATCGGTGCAGCATCGAACCGTGTCGGAGACAGGATGCGTAAAGACCTTTCACGCAAATTCCTCCGTGTTCCGATTTCATATCTTGAATCCCATTTAATGGGAGATTCGATGAGCCGTGTCACAAACGACTCGGATATCATCAGAAAATCCGCAGGTGAAAGTATTTCTTCAATGCTCAACGCATTGGTATCGATAATCGGTGCATCCGTTCTGATGTTCTACATTCAGTGGAAACTTGCATTGTTTGCAATTCTGCCTACATTTGCGGGTGTAATCGCAATGTATATCGTCGCATTCCACAGTCAGAAGTATTTCGTGGCTCAGCAGAACGATCTGGGACGTATCAATTCCCTTGTCGGAGAAACTTACTACGGTCACGATGTTGCTGCAACTTACAACCTATGGGGCCGTGCAAACGAGTTATACGATGATATGAACGAGCATTTATTCCAGTCGTCATACAAATCGAAGATTTTCACAACCATGATGCCGGAGGTCATGGGATTCCTCTGGAACATAGGATATGTTGCGGTCTGTGTCGTCGGTTCCATGATGATTCTGAACGGAGAAATCACATACGGTGTGATTGCGGCATTCATCATCTATATCAGAATGTACAACCAGCCTATGGCCGATTTCATGGCCGTTTTGGCCAGTATTCAGTCCGTAGCATCCGCTTCGGAGCGTATATTTGCGTTCCTGAATCTTCCTGAGATGGAACCCGATCCGGAAGCGGAAGGATTCGACCGTGCCGAAGGAAACGTAGAGTTCAGGGATGTATCGTTCGGCTACGTCCCGGAAAAGAAGATTGTCACCGATTTCAGCCTTACAGTTAAACCCGGATCCAGGGTGGCGATTGTCGGACCTACGGGATGCGGAAAATCCACTCTTCTGTATCTTCTGATGCGTTTCTACGATCCCGATTCCGGAGAGATTCTGATTGACGGCATACCTACGAAGGAGATGTCGAGAGCTCAGGTAAGAAGGCAGTTCTCAATGGTTCTTCAGGATTCATGGGTTTTCGACGGAACTTTCTATGAAAACATTGCGTATTCAACCCCGGGAGTCAGACAGGAGGATGTGGAGGCAGCCTGCAGAATCGTGGGAATCGACGAATTCATACGTTCACGTCCCGAAGGATACGATACTCCTGTCGACGGTTCGGAACTGTCCGTGGGACAGAAACAGCAGATAGCAATCGCACGTGCAATAGTGAAAAACGCACCTATGATTGTTCTCGACGAAGCGACGAGTTCCGTCGATACGCGTACCGAGCGCAGGATACAGGAAGCGATGGACAGGCTGATGGAAGGACGTACTTCCTTCGTTATCGCACACCGTCTTTCGACGATAAGAAACGCAGACGTGATTCTTGTTTTGGCGAAAGGAAGGATCCTGGAATCCGGAAGTCACGAAGAACTTCTGGCACAGAACGGTTATTACAAAATGCTTTACGATGCGCAGTTCGGAGAATCGAGTTAATCAGAATAACGATTCTCTTTCTCCGTCGCCGATATCCGCGGCTTTCCTTCCCACAAGGAATACGGCGGCATATTCGGGTACTTCCGTAGTTCCTGCTTTGAGTGAGAATCTTTCTTTGTTGATTGTTATATCAATATCCTTACGCACGGTAATCGTGACGGGATCCGATGAGTAACACTTGGGAAGCGCATGATACAGAGGATCGAAATCGTTCAGTTCGTCTCTTGTTAACGGCAGTACGCAGAGCCCCGTTTTTCCGTGTAACGAGCCGGGAAGACGTATCAGTCTTTTGATATCCGCCGTAACAGGTTCGTCAACTTCTCCGGAAAGACGGTTCGTCATATCTTCTTTCATTATCCTGACAAGAAGTTCTTGTGTAGGTTTTCTCACGGTGGACATTTTGTTGATTTCGAACATTGTTTTTTTGGATTCCGCAATGTTCGCTCTGTGGGATTCGATATTCTTCGCCGACATCGATTTTACCGAAGGGTATGTTTTCCTGATGTCTTTGACATCCATTTCGCAGAAGTCTTCCACCACTTCCTTCAGACCGTTTCTCATGCGCAGCCACCATCCTCCGGAATCTTCGGAAGGGATGGTGCGGTATGTGGCTATGTTGTGTCTTTCCACTCCGTTCACTATTGCGGTAGATATGGGTTTGGATTCAAGGGGGAATACTTTGTCGATATCCAATCCGTTTCCCGTGACGAAATCGACGATTTCCCTGCGTTCGTGAGTGCCCAAAGCGGCAACGCTGTTTAATTCGATGTGAGCGTGATATCCTCTTCCGCCCGAGAAGTAGATGTCAACGTCTTTCTCATCGAATCCCAGATCTCCGTAAAGGAACGAATCGAGAAGATTGATCATTTCTTTCTTGATCTGAGCCATCATCTCTTCGTACGACATACTGTCGGCGCCTTCGAGGTGATCCGCATCTAGATCGAAGATGAGGTCCGCACCCAACCAGCCTTTTTCTTCCATTGTGGGAGCATTGGGTTTTCTGTAGTATGCCGTGGAGTAGTAGCAGTGCTTCGGAACCTGAGTTATCAGCATTTTCTGCAAATCCGAAGGATTCTGGAAAGACAGATGCCTCTGCATGAAATCTTTATCGAAATACATGAAACCGAATTCTCTTCTGCCGAATCTGCTGGGCATCGGCAGCGGGTTCTCTTTGTAAAACCTCCTGAACGACTTGAGGAGGAAACGTGAGTTCGGATCCATGGGCGTCCAATCGTTCCATAGTTATAACTAGATTTTGAACAATCAACCGTGTAATGATTCCGATTTACGACAATCATCTCCATCTCTCGCCGTCAGGTCTCAATGTCGAGGCTGCAAAGATGTATGAGAAAGCCGGAGGCACGGGAATGACTTTGGTCACTCTTCCGTACACGGAGTTTGTCGATATTACGGATGAGGATCATTTTGAAAAGACCTTTGAGATTACGTTATCTCTCGCCGAAAGGGTAAGAGAATCCACAGGACTGAAGGTGAATGTCGCCGTCGGACCTTATCCGATTTCTATGATTTGGTTGGCGGAACATACAGGATTGGAGAAAGCGGAGAAATCCATGATTAAGGGAATGGAAGCCGCCGCAAGATTGGTTTCAGAAGGCAAAGCCAATGCAATCGGAGAGATAGGAAGACCTCATTTTCCCATTGAAGATGAAAAAATCTGGGAAGCTTCCAACAGAGTACTTCTGAGAGGAATGGAATTGGCTCACGAAGTGGACTGTCCCGTGATAATACACTGTGAGTCGGAAATACAGACTTACGAAGATCTGGCACGTATTGCGGATGAAGCCCATTTAAACAGAGGGAAAGTCGTGAAACATTCTTCTTTACCGATGATAACGGAAGAAGAAAATCACGGTGTGATGCCTTCGATGCCCGCTTCGAGAACATTGATCAAAGAAGCTTTACCCAAAGGCGACAGGTTCATGCTCGAAACCGATTACATCGACGATCCGAACAGACCCACTTCGATTATGGCAGTGACTACGGTTCCCAAGAGAATTTCAGGATATCTCCAATCCGGAGAATTCACCGAAGAGAACGTACACAGGATATGCGGAGACATTCCCGACTCTCTTTACGAAAGACGGGCGTAAGAATCTTTAATTCATATGGCGCGATAATCACAGCCATGAAGGCAAAGGTCCTCTGCGTATACGACAACGGCGCAATTGAGAACACATCATTCATCGGCGCCCACGGTCTGTCGATACTGATAGACGTCGACGGTCAGAAGACACTCTTCGATACGGGTATGCGCGGAAGATATCTGCTGCATAATCTGTCTTTTATGAGAATCAAACCCGATGAGATCGACAGGATTGTTATCTCGCACAATCACAGATCCAACACAGGCGGACTGAAAGCATTCGCCGAAGCAAGGAAAGAACCGATCGATGTGTACGTGAACGATTCTTTCGAAGGTCTGAGAGGATTCATGGGTTCGAAAGTAAGTGAAGAAATCACATCGAAACTGAATTTCATACACATGACGGAAGATATTGAGTTAAGCGAACATCTTCACGTAATCGGTCCGTTCGGTGCGGAAAAGGAATTCTTCCCGATACTGAGAACAAGAGACGGTCCCGCTGTATTCTCATCATGTTACCACTGCGGTCTGAATGAGCCTCTGGAACATGTGAAAACCAAGTATCACAGGAATCCGTATGCGCTTATCGGAGGTATCCACTTGCCGAAAGCGAAACAGAGAACCGTCGATCCCGTTTCGGACATTATTTCATCATACGGTGTGAGTAAGATGTACATCAACCACTGCGCCACGCCGAGAGGTATCGTCTATCTCAGAACACGTTTCGGTCTTCACGGAGTGAATGATTTCTTCGTCGGAGATTCTGCGGAATTCAATCTGTGATTCATCGGTAATCTTTATCATAATGTATCTGTCATACCGCACTATTATTACTGTGAGGTAAGAAAATGAAAGCAGTCTGGTGGTTCAGGACGATCATGATGTTCGTCTACATGTCACTCCTTCTGATGGCAGTCGGAGCGCTCATAGGATTCATCATGAAATCCAATTTCCTCTACTGGAGTATGGCATTCCTTGCGATATCGCTCTGTGTCTGTTTCTTCTCATACTACAAATCAAAGGAATTGGCATTGAAAGCGAATAAAGTAAGGATTATCAACAGAAATGACAACCCCCGTCTGTATGACATGGTTGCGGATCTCGCCCAGAAAGCGAACCTCCCTATGCCCGAAGTGGGTATTTCGTACACGCCTGTTGCGAACGCATTCGCAACGGGAAGGAATCCCAAGAACGCAGCGGTTGTCGCTACTACGGGTATTCTCGATCTTCTTCCGGACAACGAACTCAGAGGTGTGCTGGCACATGAAATGTCACACGTGAAGAACAGAGATATTCTCGTCATGGGAATCGCATCCGCACTTTCGATTGTGATTTCATATGTTTCGCAGATGGCGTGGTATGCGGCAATATTCAGCAGGGACAGCGAGAACCGCGGTGCGATAATGCTTGCTGCGATGGCTGCTCAGATTCTCGTTCCTTTAGCTGCATTAATGATTCAGCTCGGAATTTCCAGGAACAGAGAATATCTTGCGGACGAATCCGGTGCAAGACTCATCAACGATCCGAAAGCACTTGCGGATGCACTGATGCACTTGGAGAGGCAGAACGATTCGACGATTAGGAATTACGATCTTGACGATATGGCAAGGAAGAACAGAAATTCACCCGATGCTACGCTGAACATCTGCACCAACCGCAACTACGCACACATGTGGATTTCGAATCCTCTCAAGAAGAAAGGATTCCTTGAATCTATGTTCAGCACCCACCCCACCACCGAGAGCAGGGTGGAGAGGCTGAACAAGCTCGCAAAAGAGCTGAAAAACTGATTTCACTTAACGGGTTCCCATTTGGATAATTCGTTAACCTTCGAGAGGGTGGATCCCCTGCGGATCTCCTCTCTCGTTCTGTTTTCGTTTTCATGCACTGCCAAAGCTCTGTTGGCGACTTCCACCGCTTTTTCTTTGGGTACTACGATCAATCCGCTTTCGTCACCGATAATCCAGTCTCCGGTTCTTACGATCTGTCCGCCGACTTTGATTTCGATACCGATTCCGCCGTATCCTTTCGGCTCTCCCGCGTTCGGTACGCAGGACCTTGCGAATGCCGGGAATCCGAGGTCGATGATGTCGTCGATATCTCTTATGGCACCGTCGATGACTATGCCGTTGCAACCCATGACCATTGCGGAATTCGATGCAAGTTCTCCCCACACCGCTACGGGCGCTCCTCCGACATCTACAACGATGACATCTCCTTTCTTCACGTGATCGATAGCTTCGACAGGCTTTGCCCAGTCTCCGTTCGTGGTCTGAACGGTGAGTGCCCTTCCGACCATCTTCTGTCTGTGTTTGAGATAGGGGTGAAGTCCCAGCACGATACCCTGTTTGTGGAACGCATCGGATATGTTGCATGTGGAAACTCTTGAGAATGCTTCGAATAATTCGTCTTCGCCGTATTTCTTTGCAAGATCCGTTTTGATTTCGACACCTGCCATAGAACCTTTCACGGCTGCCGCGGATGCTTTGATGTCCGTTGCTTTTGTGATTCCTCCGCCGACGATTACAATCGAAGCACCTGCTTTGACGTATTCTCCTGCGTTTTCTGCAGTGATTCCTCCGGCGACTGCGATGGGAATGTTTACGGTTTCGACAACTTTCTTCAGTGTATCGATAGGAGGTTCCGCACCTTTCATCTGCTGGTCGATACCCATGTGGAGACAGATGTAGGAAACACCCAGTTTTTCAACTTCAGCCGATCTTTTCACTTTGTCGGCGACGTTGATCATATCAATTTCGACTTCCGCGCCGTACTTCCTTGCGGCCATTACAGCCTCGGATATGGTGGAATCATCCGCAAGACCCAGAACCGTGATTATGTCTGCACCGGACTTGGCTGCAATCTCGACCTCAAATCCTCCGGTATCCATCGTCTTTGTGTCGGCGATAATCTTCTTTCCGGGGTAGAGTTTTCTGAATGTGCGGACAGCTTCGGTTCCCTCGCTCTTCAGCAACGGTGTACCTACTTCGATCCAATCCGCTCCGCCTGCCACGGCTTCTTCGCAGATGCCGATGCTCCTTTTCAACTGCATGAAATCCAATGCGACTTGCAATACCGGCCACATGACGCGGTGATTAGTTCGATTATGTAAGTATATTTTGTACGTCAGGTGACGAATTCGGGTGAAAATAACAAATGCCGCTCAGCTCGCCCGTCTCTCATCACTTTTCAGCTCGAAAAACGATCATCATCGCGGCGTATGCCCCAGCGGGTCGAACATTTATTAAGTATTCCGTCCTTAGTCCGAATCGATTCATATGTTCAGGAAGAGATCCGCTCAGAAGAAGATCAGGCTGCTTTTCGTAGATGCGAAGAACGATCTCCAATCCGACATCGCCGAGTATTTCGTGAAGGAGATGTACGGGAACATCTATGACGTCAGCAGCGCAGGACCCAAATCGGACTGTGTCGACTGTGAGCTTATTTCCGTGATGTATCAGTTGGGTTACGATATCAGGACGTATACGTCCATGGATTTCGGTCACAAAGATCTTCCGGAAGAGTTCGATTATGTTATTTTCCTTGAGAAAGCCGCTTACGATGAAGTAAAAGACACAATTCCGTTCAAAGCGCCTCAGATTCTCCACGATTTCGGAAGAAAAGAGAATTTCGAGAAGGCAACGGACGATCTGGAATTGTATGAGTGCATCAAGGAATTCGTCGAGAAAGTCAGGGAATGGTGCGAAACCACATTCGCAGATCCCGAGAATCTCAAATCGATGGTCATATGATCCCGGTAATCGTCTACGACAAGAATCAGTGCGATCCGAAAAAGTGTACCGCCAAGCGTATGCTGAAGTTTTCATTGGCGAAAGAAGCGAAGACTTTGGGTGCGATACCGAAAGGTTCGATTGTCCTGTCTCCGTTTGCGGAGCAGGCTCTTTCTCCTGCAGATCACGTTTATGCGAAACACGGTTTGGTCGTTATGGATTTAACGTGGACGAACATCGACGATTTCCCCAGACCCAGAAACACCAACGACCGCGCTCTGCCGTATCTTCTTGCGTCGAATCCCATCAACTGGGGAAGACCCATGGAACTGAATTCCGCGGAAGCGGTTATGGCTTCTTTAATCATAATCGGAGAAAAAGAACAGGCGGAAACCTTCATGGGAAGGTTCAACTGGGCCCCGGAATTCATGAGACTCAACGGAGAACTGCTGGAAGCGTACGCTTCCGCAAAGGACAGTACCGAGGTTGTACGTATTCAGAACGAGTACATCGAATCGATCCGCGGCTGATTCTTTTATTTTATTTATCCGCGGGCGTGTGCGCACGTCAGCGATATTTTATCTATGACAGTAGATTGCCATAGGCATATGACGACGGGAGAGACAGTCCGCCTGATATGGGAGGTCTTCGGAAACGAAAGACTGACTACGGGAGAGGTAGAACTCAGGCTGGCGGATATCTTCGACTATCACTGTCCCGACGATTTCGCCAAAACCATGATCAAGCTGAAACAGCAGGGTATGGTAAAAGGCGAAGTTTCCGCGGAAAAATGCGGGTGGGTTTGGTGGATAGACGATGAATGCAGATCAAAGGATCCTGAGAAGGTGAATTCAAAATGACGGTAACAACATTCCAAGACGAGGACATACTGAGATTCTGGGACGAAATTCTGAGCGGAGACGCATACCGTCTCAAGCTCGCGGAGATACAGGACAATTACAAGGACAAGAAGAGTCTGTATGTGCCGTATTCCGATATCGACAACAACAATCCCGATTTCGCCGTCTATCTTCTCAGCAAACCCGACAGATGCATCAGATTGGGTGAAAAATCGATAAAATCGAAATTCCCCGCTACATGGGATCCCGCAGACAATGTGAATCTCAGAATCGAATCTCTACCGAAAGACGCCCACGTGGAAGTCCGTGATTTAAGATCGAAACACCTCAACAGGCTTGTAGCCGTCGACGGTCTTGTGAGGAAAGCAACGTTACCGAAACTCAAGATGACAAACGCACTGTACAGGTGCGTTAAATGCAATTCCGAAATCTGGATTCCGCAGAAGGGAATGTACACCACGGAACCTCTCCTCTGTCCCAACGAAGCCTGTAACAAGGGATCGCTGAGATTCACTCTCGATGAGGAAGCGTCCGTTTATTCCGATACGCAGAAAATCGAAATTCAGGAAAACCCCGAAGGACTGAGAGGAGGAGCACAGCCCGAGAGGATGTTCGGATACATCAACGGAGATATTTCCGGAAAAGTTACACCGGGTAACAGGGTCACTCTCAACGGAATCATCAGGCCTGTGGAGAAAGCCGAGCGTGATAAGTCTACGGTTTTCGACACTTATATGGACATCCTGTCCGTGGAATTCTCGCAGGAAGAGTACGATGAAATCGAAATCACTGCGGAAGACGAAGAAAGAATTCTCGAGATGTCCAAAGATCCGGAATTCTTCAACAATCTCGTAAAATCGATTGCTCCGTCGATCTTCGGAATGGAAGAAGTGAAGCAGGCTGTTGCGTTGCAGTTATTCGGCGGAACCCACAAAGTGATGGATGACGGAACGATGACAAGGGGAGACATACACATCCTCATGATGGGAGATCCCGGTGTCGCAAAATCCCAGATTCTTTCGTACATGTCGCGTTTGGCTCCGAGAGGAATCTACGCTTCGGGTAAATCCGCATCCGCAGCCGGTCTGTGTGTGGGTGCCGATACCGTTCTGATTAACGACAAAGGCGAGAGGTCGACAATAGGCGACTACGTCAACATCAGAATGGATTCACCCGAAGAATACCGTCCGGGAATATGGAGACAGCCCGTAGATGACTGGAGAATTCAGTCGATAGGGGATTTGGGTTCCGTAAGATATCTTCCGATCAAATATATCTGGAAAATCAAGACTCCCGGGAAAATTTTCAGGATTACGGCGGGAGGAAAATCCCTGATTCTGACTCCCGAAACAAAGATTCAGGCGATGCAGGGGGCATCGTTCGGATGGGTTGCCGCATCGGATCTGAAAGTGGGAGACATGGTTTCCACCGTCACGGAGAATATGCGTCTCTGCCCTCTTACCGAGATTGAATTGCTTACGGAAGATCTTCCCGAATTTGTTTACGATCTGACAATAGAACCGTCGCACGCATTCATCGGAAACGGTTTCGTGATACACAACACGGCTGCCGCCGTGAAGGACGATTTCGGCGACGGAAGATGGACTCTCGAAGCGGGTGCCTTGGTTCTTGCGGATAAGGGATTGGCATGTATCGATGAGTTGGATAAGATGACGGCTCAGGACAGATCGTCACTGCACGAAGCGATGGAATCCCAGAGGATTTCCGTCGCAAAAGCGGGAATCACCGCAACACTTCAGAGCAGGTGTTCTCTTCTCGCCGCCGCAAACCCCAAGTACGGAAGGTTCGACATGAACGAGAAGATTGTGGGACAGATCGATTTACCCCCGGCTCTCATGTCGCGTTTCGATTTGATTTTCGTACTTACCGATAAACCGAGAGAGGATTACGACAGAAAACTTTCCACATTCATTCTGAAAGGTCACAGAAGAGGTCAGGCAAGGGCGATGAAGGAAGAAGTCATCGAAGGTGTCGTGAAAGAAGATGTCCTGAAGGATACCGAAGACCACAAACCGATCTATGACATGGAAATCATCAGGAAATATGTCTCATACGCGAAACAGAACTGCTTCCCGGTTATGACCGATCACGCTCTGGAGATGATTGAAGGAGAATACATGAGCATCCGTAAGACCGGAGAAGGCGACAACGCATCCGTTCCGATTACCGCAAGGCAGTTGGAAGCATATGTGCGTCTTTCGGAAGCATCCGCAAAATCGAGACTGAGCAAAGTTGTCGATGAAAGAGATGTTACCAGAGCGATAACTCTCATCAAGTACTATATGGACGGAGTGGCGAAGACCGACGACGGTTCATGGGATATCGACAGAATGGGTTCGTCTTTCAGCAAACGCGAAAGAGATACCAAACGCGCACTCTATGACGCAATCCTCGACGCAATCACCGATGCCGGCGACAGAGGACTCAGCAGAGAAGATATCATCGTGCAGTTCAACGGCGAGAGTCTGTTCGATGTGGATCACGTACTCGAAGAGATGCACGACAACAGTTTCATCATAGAATCAAAGGGAAGGTGGGTCAGGATATGATCTACGTACGTATACACAAAGGCCGCGGAGATGTCGTTCTCGCCGCATGCGATGAAGAAATCTTAGGAATGACTTTCAGAGGAGACGGAATGAAAATAACCGTTTCCGAAGACTTCTACAACGGGGAACTGATTCCCGAAGAGGCATTCGTCGAGAGAATGAAATCCGCTTCGATTATGAATCTCGTCGGCGAGAGAGCTATTTCCCTCGCAATCGAGAACGGTCACGTTTCCGAAGACTGTGTTCTCATAATCGGCGATACGAAACACGCGCAGGTAGTGAAAGGATGACGTTCTGTGTGAAATGCGGTAAGGAAGATGTCGAGACCGTGGACGGTCTCTGCATCGAGTGCTTCCTTGACGGAAGAAAACTGGTCACCATGCCGCATCACGTCGATCTTATGAGATGCACAAACTGCAGTGAATTTCAGATAGGCGATCAGTGGCTGAAGAGGAATCAGGACGATGCCATTACAGATATCGGATTATCAACTGCGGGAATCATTCCCGAAGCGAAGTTAATCTCCGTAGGTACCGCCGTGGAAAGACAGGATGAGAGAAACTTCGTCGTTCACGCTCAGTTCGATTTGGATGTCGGAGGAATCAGAGTTTCCGATGAAAGCAGTGTTATCGTACGTCTGAAAAACGGTGTCTGCAGAAGATGTTCCAGACAGCTCGGAAGTTATTACGAATCCATCATACAGTTACGCAGCGGAGACAGGAATTTATCGGATGATATAAGAGACGAAGTCGCCGCATGGGTCAGGAAAACCGTGGACGGTTTATCCAAAAACAACCGCGATTTATTCATTACAAAAATTCAGAAAGCCGTGGGAGGAGTGGATTTCTATCTTTCTTCAACTTCCATGGGAAAATCTCTGACAAAGGATCTGGCGGACAGATACGGTGCGGAAGTGAAGGAATCGTCATCCCTTGTGGGGCAGACATCCGACGGACAGGATATGTACCGTGTCACATTTTTGGTGAGACTTCCGGCGTATCACATCGGAGACATAATGCAGCATGACGGAAAACCATGTAAGTTAGTCTCACTCAACAGATCCGGAGGAAGAATCATGGATCTCAACACGTTCCGTGAGATGCCTGTGAAAAGATCGGAATTATCCGATATGAGAATCCTTTACAAAAGAAACGAATTGCCTGAGGCGGTTGTTGTTTCAAGATCCGAAGGAGAAATACAGGTTCTGCACCCGAGGAATTATTCCACGGTTGATTTACGCATTCCCAAGGATGCCGAAATCGGAGAATCCGTTGAAGTTATAGAATCAGACGAAGAACTGCTCTTCGTCCCGTGAAAAGGAGTATGAAAAAATGAGGATAGCCATCGTGACGGACAGTTACCATCCCACACGCGACGGTGTCGTTGCAAGTATCGATACCGTGAACGGCATCCTCAGAGACCACGGCGTGGAAACAGCAATCGTTGCACCCGATCCCGGGAAAGAGGAAGACCGTATGGAAGGTGTGTATTACTTCAAATCCACCTCTTTCAGAAGCTATCCCGGTTATTTTGTTCCGATATATCCCTCACACGCAAAGCGTGTTCTGAAGGAAATTTCTCCGGATGTCGTTCACATTCAGGGTGTCGCGGTAATGGCACTCAAAGGTATCGTCGCGGCACATAAGCTGGGTATTCCTGTTATCATGACGTTCCACACAATGGTCGGTGACACCGTGAAGTACTACTCGCCGATCCCGATTCCGCAGAAAACTGCAGATAAATTAGTGTGGAAGTACATCGGATATCTGACAAGATGGGTCGATGCGATTATCGCTCCGTCGGAATCGATAAAAAAGGAACTGATTGCACGCGGCGTGAGGGTGAAGGACATAAGAGTGATTCCCACACCCATAGACGGCAACAGATTCAGTCCTTCCGTAGACGGTTCCGTAATCAGAGAAAGATACGGTCTTCAGGGGAAGAGAGTGATTCTCAGTCTCTGCAGAGTTTCGTTTGAGAAGAATATCGACATGCTGGTACGTGCGATGAAAGAGATGGATGAAGACGTTGTCCTCATGATTGCGGGAAAGGGTCCCGCATCCGATTCTCTGAAAAAGCTGGCCGAAGAAACAGGAGTTGCGGACAGAGTTATCTTCACGGGATTTGTTTCCGATGACGAAGTCGTGCAGCACTACAGAGCATGCGATCTGTTCGCCGTAGCATCGAGATTCGAGACTCAGTGTCTTTCCGCGGTGGAAGCAATGTCCTGCGGACTTCCCGTAGTTGCCGCAAAAGCAAGAGCATTGGAAGATTACGTGAAAGAAGGCGAGAACGGCTATCTTTTCGACGACAGTCTTGAGGACTGTGTTTCAAAGTTAAAGGCGGGATTGGAAGCTGACGGTAGTATGAGGCAGCAGGCAATCGAAACCGCAGCGGAATTCTCCGTTCCGAAGTTCATGGAAAGAATATCTTCCATTTACAACGATGTTATCGAGATGAAGAGGAGGACGGACGATGATAGGTGACTGGCTGTACGGTCTGTTCGGACCGTACGGTCACGTAGGCATACTTATCTTCATTTTCCTTCTGTTTTACATCGATTCATTGATTTTTCCCACTTTACCGGAAGTTTTCTTCATCCTGAGTTTCATGTACGATCCCACTCCGATGTGGGGTCTGGCTCTTCTTCTTGTCGGAGGAATTGCCGAGTTCGCGGGAGTCACTACGTTATATCTTGCAGTGGAGCACGTCCGTGTGCCGACATGGGTAAAATCCGCTGCGGATAAGTATTCAAAATTCCTGATTTTAAATGACGAACGGATGATTCTTGTGAACCGTGTCGCTCCCGTGATGCCGTTTACGGGTGCGTTTATCAGTCTTATCGAATCATGGGAAATCAAGAGAGCATGGTGTTATCTCATACTGGGATATGTGCTGAAATACGGTGCGATACTGTTGTTTGCGAACACGTTCTATGCGTTCTTCACAGGCCCTCAGGCTGAAATATTATCCATTTCGATGGTTATCATAGTCATGGCGCTGAGTCTTATTATGGCGTACAGGAAGAAGAAAAAGGAGGGAATCGAGGGATGAAAGTTGTCGATGTCAACCCGTTTTTCTACCCGTACATGGGCGGTATCGAGCACAGAATGCATCTGATTGCCAAGGAAATGGTTTCGAGAGGACATGATGTTACGATTGTAACAGGCCGTTTGGAAGGCACTTCCGAAGAAGAAATCACATCGGACGGCTACAGAGTCATCAGACTTCCCTCGAAATTCATAGGAAAATACAACCCTCCGTACATCACGTCGAAAGGTCTTCTTGAGACTCTTGAGAGTATTGATGCCGATATCGTTAATTACAACTACAGATGGGCTCCGTCGTACAACAAAGACATGAAAAAGTACGCCGGAAAGAAAGTGTTCACCTACCACAACATGTGGGGAGAAGGTGTCGGATGGCAGCATATCGTTTCGGAAGCAAACGACAGACTGTTCAAAAGTACATTGATGTCATTCGATCACATAATTTCCGTAAGCGATTACGTACGTGAAGATCTCATCAGAAGAGGCATACCTGGCTCATTGATTACCACGGCTACGCCGTGCCTCGGAACATATCCCGAATGCTCCGACGAAGAAGGCGATTACATTCTATTCGTCGGAAGGCTTGTGAGGACCAAAGGATTGGATTATCTGGTAGAAGCGATGCGCGATGTCGACTGCAAACTCATAATCTGCGGCAAAGGCCCGGATATGAAACGTCTTCAGAAGAAAATTGCAAAGTTCGGTCTTTCGGATAAAGTGGAACTCAAAGGATGGGTTCCCGACAGTGAAAAGGAAGAGTACATGAAGCACTGCAAAATCGCAGTCATGCCCTCGGTGTACGAATCCTACGGTCTTGCCGCTCAGGAAATGCTTTCCTACGGAAGACCTGTTGTCTGTACGGATGTGAACGGCCTTCCCGATACAGTCGGGAACGGAGGGTTGATTGTAAAGTCAAAGGATCCGAAGGCACTTTCCGACGCAATGAACAGACTTCTCGGCGATGAAAAACTCCGCCGCGAACTCGGACACAACGCACGCCTTGTAGCCGAATCACGCAACGTCGGCGCTACCGTTGACGCCGTAGAACAGGTGTATACCAAGGTTCTCAGCGGCGAATAAACTTTTACGGCACCCCTATCTTTAAATAAGGTAAGCGGATAGTCCGAATGCTCTTTAGAGCCGATGAATAATGAGGGCGCACAGCGCCTGAAAGAGGTAATTGAAATGTCTGTATTTGTTAAGTTTGAGACACCGAAAGAGCTGTCGGACAAAGCCTACAACCTCGCCGAGATGGCAAGGGATGGCGGAAAGATCAAGAAGGGAACCAACGAGGTTACCAAAGCCGTCGAGAGAGGAGAGGCAGCAATTGTCATCATGGCAGTCGATGTCGAGCCCCCGGAGATCCTCGCACACATGCCCGCACTCTGTGAAGAGAGGGGAGTTCCCTACGTTTACGTCCCCGCAAAGGTCGAGCTCGGTAACGCAATCGGACTCGAGAAGCCCACCGCATCCATCGCAATCGTCGATGTCGGAAAGGGAAAAGCACTTTGTGATGAGATCGCAGAAGCAGTCAAAGCACTGAAGAACTGATGGTGATTTGAATGGTCGACACAGACAGCATCCCGTCAGAGGTCGTCGAAATTATCGGACGTACCGGAATGACAGGTGAGGCTACCCAGGTCAAAGTCCGTGTACTTGACGGACGCGACAAGGGAAGGATCATCACCAGGAACATCATGGGCCCCGTCAGAATGGGTGACATTCTGATGCTCAGAGAGACATCGAGAGAGGCCAGGAAACTCGGAATGAGGTGATTTGAATGGCAGAGATCAGAAAATGTTCATTCTGTTACAGAGAAATCGAGCCCGGAACGGGTAAAATGTTCGTGAAGAAGGACGGAACAGTCCTCAACTTCTGCACCAACAAGTGCTACAAGAACATGATCGAACTCAAGAGAGTGCCCAGGACCACCGAGTGGACCGACAAGGCGATGTCTGAGAAGAAGATCCGTCTCAAGTCCGCTGAGAAAGCCGAGAACAAGGAGTGAATTCCATGGCAATGGAACAGACCTATCTCATGATCAAACCCGACGCAGTCCAGAGAGGACTCTGCGGTGAGATCGTCACACGCTTCGAGAAGAAAGGCCTCAAGCTCATAGCCATGAAGCTCATGGTCATCCCCAAAGAGACCGCAGAGATTCACTACGGCGAGCACAAGGGAAAGAAGTTCTACGACTCCCTTATCGCATACATCACATCCGGACCCGTCCTTGCGATGGTCTGGGAGGGTGACAACGCGGTACAGGTCTGCAGGAACATCATGGGAAAGACGAACCCTCAGGAGTCCGCACCCGGAACCATCCGCGGAGACTACGGAATGGTTACAGGCGTGAACATCATCCACGGTTCCGATTCACCCGAGTCCGCAAAGAGGGAGATCGGTATCTTCTTCAAACCCGAAGAGCTCTGTTCCTACGACAGAACACTCGACAAGTGGACCTACGAGTAAATACATTTCACGCGGAGGGCGTAACAACCCTCCGCACACACATTTCTCTTTTCTTATTATTATAAGGACATTCCATTCCCAAACGCCTATATTATGCGACCACATAACCCGAAGATGTTAGGTGATGTAATGGCGATAAGGCAACCTGTTGTAAGTGTATTGGGACATGTGGACCACGGAAAGACAAAACTTCTCGACGCAATCAGAGGAACATCCGTTCAGGCGAGAGAAGCCGGTGCGATTACGCAGCACATCGGTGCTACCGAGGTTCCGATCGATCACATTTACAAAGTGTGCGGACCGCTTATCGGAAAGAAGAAATTCGACGTACCCGGACTGTTGTTTATCGACACTCCGGGACATCATTCGTTCATCACCCTCAGGGCGAGGGGAGGTTCCCTCGCAGACATCGCCGTACTCGTCATCGATATCAGGGAAGGTATCATGCCTCAGACAATCGAATCGATAAAGATTCTGAGGCAGTACAAGACGCCGTTCATCATCGCACTTAACAAAATCGATGCAATTCAGGGCTGGATTCCCGAAAAGGATGCACCTTTCGTTCTCAATGAAAAGAAACAGCAGGCTCACACGATTGCGGCATTCGAGGAAAGAATGTACGCCATCATGGGAGATCTTTCCACACACGGAATCAGTTCCGACAGGTATGACAGGATTGACGATTTCACCAAAGCCGTGGCATTGGTTCCGATCAGTGCGAAAGAAGGAATCGGTCTTCCCGATCTTCTTCTGATGCTCATCGGTTTGGCTCAGCGTTTCCTCGAAACACAGTTGGCGAAAGCCGAAGGTCCCGGAAGAGGAACCATTCTTGAGATTAAAGAAGAAAAAGGACTCGGAAAGACTCTTGACATGATTCTTTACGACGGAGTTCTGAAGAAAGGAGATACCGTCGCATTGGGAACAAGGGGAGAACCTATTGTCACAAGAGTAAAAGCGATTCTCAAACCCAAGCCTTTGGACGAAATCAGAGATCCGAGGGATCGTTTCGATTCGGTAAACGAATTGCATGCAGCCGCAGGTGTAAAACTCTCATGTCAGAACATGGACGGAGTTATCGCCGGCGCTCCGATCAGGGTAATCAAGAATGCAAAAGATCCTTCGATCAAAGAGATGAAGGAAGAGGCATCCGTCAAGATCGAAGTACAGGACCAGGGAATAACAATCAAAGCGGACGCAATCGGATCATTGGAAGCGTTGGCATTTGAGGCCAAAGCCGCAGGTATCCCGATAAGAAAATACGGCGTAGGCGAAGTCTCAAGAAGAGATGTAGTCGAAACCGCCGCATTCACCGATCCAATGAACAGAGTTATGCTTGTGTTCAACGCAAACGTTTCGAAAGAAGCGGAAACGGAGATTTCCAACACAGGTGTGAAACTCTTCAGCAATCAGGTTGTTTACAGACTCATTGAGGAATATCAGGAATGGGTCGACGAAGCAAAGAGAGCTAAGGATGCAGATCAGAGGATGGAGATGCCGTTCCCCGCAAAATTCATGATTATGCCCAACTGCGTTTTCCATGCAACCAAGCCCGCAATCGTAGGTGTCCGTGTGCTTGCAGGTAAAGTCAGAGCCAATCTCAGACTTATCAAGAGAGACGGTTCCGATGCAGGTAAGGTCAGAAGTCTCCGTGACGGAGAGGAAGTTCTCAAAGACGCTTCTCAGGGAGACGAGGTTGCAATGGCAATCGACGGTGTCACCGTCGGAAGGCAGATCGACGTAGAAGACGTGATTTACGTCGAATTGTTGGAATCTACCATCAAAGAACTTCAGAACAGAGCCGAACTCAACGAGGACGAGAGAATGACTTTGCAGGAATATCTCGAAATCAAGAGGAAAACGGACCCGTTCTGGGGAATGTAATCCCTCCGAAAATCCCGAATCGAACATGTTCGTATAATGGATTATAATCACATCAATCGATTTGTTTTCCGGGCAAAGACTTTAGGAACAGTTGATTGAGGTGAGTACATTGGGAATAACACCTAGGGAAAGATTCTTCAAAGCAATGAATTGCGAAGAAACCGACAGGCCTCCGGTCTGCGGTATGACCACTACAGCAACTGTAGAACTGATGGACCATGTAAGCGCATGGTGGCCTGAGGCACACCACAGCGGAAAACAGATGGCGAAGATCGCACTCGGTGCGTACGAGTTCCTCGGATTGGAATCCGTCAGGGTTCCGTACTGTCTCACTTATGAGGCGGAAGCATTGGGATGCAAGATTGACTTCGGTAAGAAAAACTCGACACCGATGGTCAAGAGCAACCCGTTCAAGGACAACATCGATGCGGATTTGGAACTTATGAGCCCCGAGGAGATGCTCAAGATCCCGAGGAACCAGGCAATTCTGGAAGCCGCAGACCTGATCATCAAGGAGAGGAAGGAAGACCTTCCCACACTGCTCGGAGTTACGGGACCGTTCACCATCGCAGGTCACCTGGTAGGTACCGAGAACCTGATTCTGTGGACCATCACGGAGCCGGACATGGCAAAGAAATTCTCCGACTATGCGGCTGCATACGAAAAGATGTGGCTCGAGTACGTCGAGGGAATCGGAATCGACAGTATTCAGATGTCTGAACCGACAGCGTCCTGGGATATGATTTCCCCGGATATGTTCGATGAGTACGCACTCCCCAACCTGAAGAAAGTATACAAACCGCTGAAGAAGACCATGAAAGTTCTTCACATCTGCGGTAACATGCTTCCGATGCTGGAGAACATGATTCAGTCCGGTGCGACTGCATGTTCGCTTGAGGAGAAGACCGACTCTGCGGAAGCTGTAAAGCTTGCGAACAAGAGGGCGGCACTTGTCGGAAACGTCGGAGTCGTCAAGCCTCTGCTTATGGGAACGCCTGAGGATGTCAGGAAGGCTGCACTGCACAGCGCAGACGCAGGATTCAACATCATCTCCGCAGGCTGCGGTATGTCCGCACTCATCAAGCAGGAGAATGTCCGCGCAATGGTTGACGCAATCGTCAACTACAAGAAATAAAACCAAACAGACGGGGGTTACACCCCGTCATCTTTTGGATATACGGCCTCTTCCGAGGTCCAGATAATATTTTATGATGTTTTTCTCGGCGTCGCGTATCAGTACGGACATCGTCGATTTGGAACAGCCGAACTTATCGCAGAGGTCTTCTGTTGTGATTCTCTTGGGCACTTCGTAGTAGCCGTTTTCGAACGCATAGCGTATGACTTCCTCCTGTTTGGGTGTGAGGCTGTAACTGTATTCCAATTCAGCGGAATAAAGGGATGATACGTAATATCCTCCGTCACGCATTCTGTTGATGAGATTCTTGATAAGCGTCTTGTTCGGTGCGATGACGATCCATTCGATGATATCGTCGTTGAGAGGTATTGCGGAGGTTATGAAACAACCCGAGTCGGATGCCACTCTGGCTAATTTGCAGTTGACGTTCAGAATCGTGGCGAGATACTGACCGTTTCCCGTTCTTATGATTGAACACTCGCCCATCAGATTGACCTCATGTGTGGGTCCGCAGTACTTATCCAACTCTTTGGTGGGATCCGTAATCTTAATCAGCGAGTACCCTGCACCGTCGCTCAGAGAGGAGCACTGAACAATCTCTACCTTCCTGTCGTGGCTGAAGCAGTTGATCGGGAGGAGCATATGACACGGGTGTCCGTCCGGTAATTTCCCTTCGATTCTTCTGTCAACCAACATTTTGGTCTGGTGCATATGTCCGAATAGGGCAGAGAATAAATAAAAGAATCGAGCAAATCGAACATGTTCGTACATCTTATTATATCAACACGACTCTGTTTCAATTTCCGTACATTGTTCCTTAAGTCTTTGCCCGAGACAGAGGAATAACTTATGGCAATTGAAGCAGAGAAAAAGGCGAAGGTCCTGAAGTACCGCTGGGTAGTTTTCGTTACCCTGGCTATTGCGTACTTCTTCGTGTATTTCCACAGGACCACCGGAGGTGCTATCTCCGGAGAGATGCAGTCTTGGTTCGATATTACAAAGTCGGAAGTCGGAATGCTTGCATCCGCTTACCTATGGGCATACACTCTGATGCAGATCCCGAGCGGAGTGCTGACGGATAAGATGGGCCCGAGAAAAGCGGCTACAATCTTCATTATCCTTCTTGCGGCAGGTTCCGCATTGTGTGCGGTTTCATCCCTCGAATCGATTAAGAGCTACCCCCTGATGTGGGTCGGTAAGTTCATCATCGGTATCGGTGCGGCTGTTATCTACATCCCGATTATGAAGGTCCTGGCTGTTTGGTTCAGGAAGAATGAGTTCGCATCCATGAGCGGAGTGCTCCTCCTTGTCGGTAACGTCGGAGGTATCGCAGCCGCAACACCCATGGTTTTGTTGATTCAGAACCTCGGATTTGCCGACACATACTTCATCCTCACGGGTGTCACCGTTGTTATCGGTATCCTTACCTGGGTATTCGTCAGGAACCACCCCAGCGAGATGGGTCTTCCCGGAATCGAGGAAATCGTCGCAGAGGAAACGGGAGAACCTATCAAGGAATCCACATCCGCAAAGATGGGAACCACGGAAGCACTCAAACTTACATTCACAAGCGGAATGAAATTCTGGCCTCTGGCTATTTGGTTCTTCTTCATGTACGGTACCATCATGCTCTGGCAGGCTTCGCAGGCCGGTTCCTTCTACAAGGATGTCGGCGGTCTGAGCAGTGAAACATACGCCATGTTCATCACAATGGTCGGAGTGGGAATGGTTATCGGATGCCCCCTCGCAGGAAGGCTTTCCGATAAAGTACTCGGTTCGAGGAAGAAAGTCATCATTATCGGTACAGTCCTGTACACATTGGTATGGGCAGTCATCTGGCTCACCGGTGATAACGTTGACTTCGTCAGCAACACCACATACCAGTACATCATCAACTTCTGCTTCGGATTCTTCGGAGGATTCTTCGTTGTATCCTATGCGCAGATCAAGGAGCTGTACCCCATCGCAATGGCCGGAACATCCACAGCTGCACTGAACCTCTTCCCGTTCGCGGGAGGTGCGATTCTCGCACTGATTTCGGGACCCATTGTGGAAGCAACTTCATTCAAGACACTTTGGATGGCAGCCTTCATCATGATGGTTGTCGCATGTGTGTGCGCATTCCTCAGTGTTGAGAAACAGAAGGAGTAAAATCCATTGAGGCCGGCTGAAAACCGGCCTACCCTTCCTTAAACACGGCGGGAAAACGGTTTATCGGTTTTCCGCCCTCCTTCCCCTACACATGGGGGTGCGGTGTTTTTCGTGTGTGTATTTAGACGTCGCACTCCCACTCTTTTAGTTCTTTTCGAAAATTTCCGTTCAGATACCTTTATAAATAATATTATAATAAACAGCCTCCACAGGTGTTCAAATGGTAGAGTTTAAAACTATTATCAATGACGCAAAGACAGGCAAATCGTACAACGTTGCCGTGTCAGGCCACCACGCGAACTCTCTGATCGGTAAAAACCTCGGAGAGATCGTTGACGGAATTTTCGTGGGTCTCCCCGGCTACAAGCTCAAGATTACGGGCGGAAGCGACAACACAGGAGTACCTATGAGGAAAGATATGCCCGGTAACAAGAGGAGAATGCTCCTTATGGCCGACGGTCAGTCCTTCCACGAGAAATACCCCGGGCAGAGGAAGAGAGTCGCAATCCGCGGAGCGACGATTTCACAGTCGATCGTTCAGATCAACATGGTAGTCTCCGAATACGGACCGAAGTCCATCGAGGAATGTCTCGCGGCACCCGCTGAGAATTCCGCGGAGAACTGATGAAAGTTCAAAAGCAGCCCGAGATCAACATCGGTATGATCGGGCATGTCGACCACGGTAAGACGACCCTTACCAAAGCTCTCAGCGGAGAGTGGGCCGACCGTCATTCCGAAGAGGTCAAGAGAGGAATCTCTATCAGACTCGGGTATGCAGACGTAGCTTTCTACAAATGTCCCAATTGCGAAGGATCCGCAGCATACGGCACCAGTGCCAAATGTCCCAAATGCGGTTCCGATACCCAATACCTTCAGTCGGTGTCGTTCGTCGACGCACCCGGACATGAAACACTCATGGCCACGATGCTGTCGGGAGCGGCGCTCATGGACGGTGCGATTCTTCTTGTCGCTGCGAACGAGAAATGTCCTCAGCCGCAGACCAAGGAGCACCTGATGGCTTTATCGATCATCGGTATCGAGAAAATCATCATCGTGCAGAATAAAATCGACATTGTCACACGTGAGCAGGCTGTCGAGAACTTCAAGCAGATCAAGGAGTTCGTTAAGGGAACCATTGCAGAGAACGCACCCGTTATTCCTATCTCCGCGAACAGAGGTGTCAACATCGACAAGCTCATCGAAGCTATCGAGGAACACATCGTTGCGCACGTAGAGAGGGATACCGAGGCCACACCGCTTATGCACGTGGCACGTTCGTTCGATATCAACTCGCCCGGTACCGTACCGGCAGACCTGAAAGGAGGAGTCCTCGGAGGATCGCTCATTCAGGGTACGCTGAAGGTAGGGGATGAGATAGAAATCGTTCCCGGAATCAAGACCGAAGTGGGCGGAAAAGATGTGTATCAGAGAGTGACCACAAAGGTAACATCTCTGGTCGCAGGCGGAAAATCCGTGAAATCCGTCAACCCCGGAGGATTGATTTCCATCGGTACTTCTTTGGATCCGTCGATCACGAAATCGGACGGTCTTACGGGAAGGATGGTCGGTGTACCCGGACATCTGCCCGCAGTGGTTCACGATTTCATCATGAGAACGACACTGCTCGACCGTGTGGTCGGTTCCGCGTCCGATCTGAAGGTAGACGAGATCAAGAGCAACGAACCGCTGATGCTTTCCATCGGTACCGCAACAACCGTGGGTATCGTCAAGAGCGGAAAAGGCGGCTCAATCCAGGTCGTCCTGAAGATTCCGGTATGCGTTACCGAGGGTCAGAGGGTAGCGATATCCAGAAGAATCTCCAACAAATGGAGACTTATCGGATACGGTATCGTTGAGCTGTAATCATGCAGACGGTCGTATTGGACACAAACGCATTACTCATGCCCTTTGAGATGAGGATGAATCTCGATCTCTCCGTGCAGAATCTGCTCGGAGAGGTCAGATTCGTCGTTCCCGGACCTTTGATAGGGGAATTAAAGCATCTCGATAACAAATATGCCGGCGCAGCGTTAACGCTGGCGAGAAAATACGAAATTATTCCGACGGAAGCTACAGGAGACAATTCCGTTATAGAACTGGCACTTAAGACCGGCGGATATGTTCTTACAAACGATAAGATTCTGAGGGGAAGACTGAGAAAGGTAGGTGTATCCCTGATTTATCTCCGCTCAGGGACACACCTCGTTGTCGAGAGAGTTTAGAGTAACGGTTCCGGATTTTCCTCGAGAACCGTATCGGGTTTTCTTCCGAGTTGATCGAGCTTCGCTTTCATTATTTCCGCACCGATCTCGGATGCCGCATAGACCGGGACTTTTGTTCCCGCCTGCAATACGGCTTCGGTCTTGGCGACTTCTCTGATGTACTTCGAAGCGCATGATGTTATGATGTCACATGTTTCGAAGAGTATCTTCGCATCTGCTTCGGATGTACCTGTGGTGTGGACTGCTATAATCACAGTGTTCATACCGAAGCTGTCTCTGATTTCCTGTGCGTCCTTTGCGGATGCTACGGTAACCGCCACTGTGTGGTATTTCATGTGATACGCTTTCGCAACACCTTCGAATTGGTCGATTTTTGCGGTGAGAGGATCCAATAATCTCCCGCTGCCGATATCATTGACGACTTTCTCGATAGGTTCCGTTTCGATAATTCCGGAGATACGTCCGCCCATTCCCTGTATAATCTCGGGATCGTCCAATACGACGGTACCGCAGCCGTCGGCTGCGATGACCGCCGCATCGATTATTCCTTTTTCCAAGGCGAGACTTAACATTTCGGAGACACCGAAGCTGAGGAAATCCTTCATTCTGGTGTCGCGGTTGTCGTTACACATTCCGAAACTTTCGATACGGAATTCCACGTTTTTCCTTACGGATTCGCAGTTGAGTTCGTCTATTCCGCGGTATTTTTTGAACAGAGGGCAGTATTTCACTTTCGGTTCGGTCACATCGACGACTTTACCGTCTTCGATTGTCACCTTGGACATACCGAGCATCTCCATGATGTGTCTCGTCACGGTATCACTCTATGACTTCTGCAGAGATGATTTTTCTCTCTTCTACGGGTCTGTCCTGATAGTCTGTTTCCGTTCTTTCGATCTTCAGGACTACTTCGTAGCTTTCTTTGTCTGCGCACTCACCGAAGACGGGGTGCTTGGAGGGTGTTCTCATATCGTCCCAGTCGAGATATTTGTTGTCGGCTGTGTTGATGAAGAACTGACTTCCGCCTGTGTTGGGGCGTCCTGTGTTTGCCATGGAGATTGTTCCCCTGACGTTGGAGTGTCCCTTGACGAATTCGTCTTTGATGTTGTATCCGGGTCCGCCCGTTCCGGTTCCGGTGGGGTCTCCGCCCTGAATCATGAATCCTTCGATAACCCTGTGGAAAATGACTCCGTCGTAGAATCCCTCTTTTGCGAGTTTGACGAAGTTACCTGCAGTCACAGGCATATCCGAATACATATCGAGTCTGATGTCACCTACGTTGGTGTGCAAAATCACTCTTGTCATGTTGATGTGTATTGTAACATCAGATAATAATTGTTGACCGTCGGAAGGCGTAAGATGTTTGCAGGATGATCGGATTTTATTCCGATCATCCGTACATTGTGTCGATAGTGCCCGTACTGTTCTCTTTTTCGGTTTCGTTGAGCATTTCGAGGTACTCGTGCATGTACACGTTCTTGTAGATTCTTCCGTAAAATACCGCGAGTATGGAGATGATATCGGCAACAATCACTATGACTTTCATTGTGTCGTCGTAACCTGCGGTGAACCACAGAATTATTGAGATTATTACTGCAAGAATACACTGTGTGGAGAGTGATTTCAGACTGTTCAGTTTTTCCAGCTGTTCCGTGAACATTGTAATGTAGACTGCAGGTGTCTTTACGACATTCCATTCATCCGCAACATGTTTCTGAGACGATTCCGAAGATTCATCTACGGCTTTGAGCAGAAGATATCTGTTGATGACCTTGGCCGAATTCCTGACCGTGATATAAATCGCAGGTACGGACAGAATGATAAGTAAGATCATGACAGTCAGAAGGGATGAAACCATCACATCTCCGGTAATGACAGACATATTATCGTTTGTGACGGAATTCCAAAACAGATTCCGTCGGACTGCGTACGTCCGGCCCCGTGAATATCACGGGGCCGGATGACGCCTCAGGCAGCTCCTGAGTTTTTCTTGACGCCCAATGCGCCGACAATCGCAGCTACACCGCAGATGATGAAGAATACACCTGTGATGATCATGATTACGTCTTCGGCAACACCGGTGAACACGGCGATCAGGATACCGAGAATAATCATCACAATACCTGCAATCTTCGCGGCACCGCCGATGGGGGTACCGGGAACATCCATGCCGAAGAAACAGCATGCGCCGTATACGATGAGGTATGCGGCAACGACGTACATAAGAATGTCAACGTTGACGAAAGCGATAACAATCATCACGACACCCAGGATAACCTGGATAACGGACTGTATCAGTTTCATTCCTTTGTCTCCGAGGTTGTTCATAGCCTCGAAGACGTTCATTAGACCTGTAACCAGGGCGAATATTCCCGAGATGATAACAATCACCTTGAGACTGCTCTTGGGTGAAACTATGAACAGTATGCCCAAGAT